>JAKQOH010000198.1 GCA_029565415.1 Candidatus Rifleibacteriota bacterium
TCGTAGCCGTCCATCACCGGCATCTGGCAGTCCATCAGAATGCCGTCGAACCGCTTGTCTTGCGCCAGGATCCCGAGCGCTTCCCGGCCGTCGGCGGCCAGAACGGTCTCGATGCCGGCTTTCAGAAGCAGTTCCCGGGCCAGTTCCTGATTCATCGCGTTGTCTTCCACCAGCAGAACCCTGGCTCCGGCGAGTTTTTCCATATGAAGAGAGATATTTCCAGCCCTGTCTTTGGGCCTGATGTCGATCGGCAGGCTCTTTCCCAGCACTTCCCCGATGGCGTTGAGCAGAGTCGAGGGTGTGACGGGCTTGGAAAGAATCCTGGGGGCGGCTACCCCAAAATGAACGGCATCATTGAGCACCTCTTCCCGGCTGTAGGCGGTTACCATGATCATGACTGGAACTTTTGCGTGCTGATCCTGCTCGATATGCCGGATGCACTCGATGCCGCTCATTTCGGGGAGCTTCCAGTCCATGAGGATGATATCGAAGGGCCGACCTTGCCGCGAGGCGGATTCGGTCAATTTCAGGGCCTGGGGGCCATCGGCAGCCATTTCGACGTCCAGGTGAAAGCCCTGGGCGATATGCGCCAGAATTTCCCGGGCACTGGTATTGTCGTCCACCACGAGCAGACGCCGGCCATCCAGCTCCTCTGCAGGGAAAGCGCACCGTCGCTGCGGGATTGCCTGCAGACCGAATCGTGCCGTGAAGTGGAAGGTCGATCCCTTCCCCGGCTCGCTTTCCAGCCAGATCTTTCCGCCCATCATTTCGACGAAATGCTTGGATATGGCCAGGCCGAGCCCCGATCCACCGTATTTCCGGGTCGTGGATGCGTCGGCCTGGCTGAACGACTGGAACAGCTTTTTCTGCTGCTCGGCGGTCATTCCGATACCTGTATCACGAACCCAGAAATGCATTTCAACGGCATGCTCATCCTGCGAGAGTGGCTCGACGCCGATGATGATTTCCCCCCGTTCGGTGAACTTGACGGCGTTGTTTCCCAGGTTGCTGATGACCTGCCCGATCCGCAGAGGGTCACCCACCAGGGCGGTGGGCAGGTCCGGGGGGGCGCTGAAGAGCAGCTCGAGCCCTTTTTCTTCGGCTTTCAGGGCGATCAGGCTGGCGACGTTATCCAGCACGTCATCGAGCCAGAAATTCGCCGTCTCCATGGCCAGTTTCCCGGCTTCGATCTTGGAGAAATCGAGGATGTCGTTGATGATACCGAGCAGATTTTCTGCGGCGCGGTGGACTTTTTCGATGTAATTCCGTTGCCGGGCATCGAGGCTGGTCATCAGCGCGAGCTGAGACATGCCGAGAATGGCGTTCATGGGGGTTCGAATCTCGTGCGACATGTTCGCCAGGAAGTCGGATTTCGCCTGGGTGGCTGATTCGGCGCGCTCCTTGGCCTCTGACAGCTCGAGAGTCCTCTCCGCGACGTGTTGTTCGAGAAGTCTGTTGTTCTCCAGGAGCTTTGTATTCTGGGCCTCGATGGTATCCAGCATTCCGTTGAAGGACTGGACCAGGATGCCGAGTTCATCGTTGCTTGTCTGAATGGCACGCACGGAATAATCTTTCTGGACGGAAACATGTTCCGCGATTTTCGTGAGATCGAAAATGGGATTGGAAACGAAGCCCTGGATCCTGGAAGACAGGAGATACACGACGAGCATGGTGAAAATGACCAGGAGGATAGCTGACAGAAAATGCCGTTTCATGAGGAGGTTGAGCTGATCGAGGCTGACCCGGATAAATACCGTGCCCAATATTTTGCCATCCAGCAAAATCGGCTCGAAAAGAAGCAGCTCGTTGGGACCGAAATCACTGCAGCTCTCTTTCCGAAAAGGAGGAAATGAAACGGCTTCGTTATTCCTCGCCGAATAGGAAGCAATCACCGAGCCGTTTTTGTCGTAGATGCATGCCGAGGAAATAGCTTCCTTCACACGCAGCGCTGCCAGATTTTCTTCCGCAAGATTCGCATCGTCGAATGAAAGTGCGGCGGTGCTTCTCTCCGCAATGAGCTTTCCCAGGACCGTCATGTCTTGCAGCAGGGTTTGACGGGTATAGTTTTTCTCCCATGCGAAAAACGCGAAACTGATAAAAACGAGGCTGACGATGCTCGGTATCATGGAAATCAAAATCAGTTTTCTTCTGATGGACAGATTTCTCATCATTGCGCGTGTCTCAGTCGTGTCATTTATTGAATAATGCGTGCTATTTCCAGCAGCCGGGCATCGATTTTGAATCCGAGTTCCCGGGCCATTCGCAGATTGATTTCAAGTTTGATCCTTCCGCGATCCTGGAAAAATCCGATGATTCCGCCCCGTCTGGAAAATTGTCTGATATCACTGATTGTCAAAACGATTTTTCCCTGGTAGTTCTGCATGATTTGAGGAAGATGCTGTTCCATTGAACGGCTGATGAAAACAATGTGAGCCTCTGAAGCGAGATTCCCTTCATCCCGGCAGTGCTCGACATTCAGAGCCCGGCCTTCCAATGCTGATTTGGACAACTCCTCCAGGAGATCACCCACCGGGTCTTGACCTACGACGACGATGCGGATGGGAGAGGTTCTGTCTTCAACCGTTGCACCCGGCCAGGTGATGAACTTGAGAATGTTGAAAATGTAAGCGGTTTTTACCTTGGCATCGAGATTGCCGTCGGCGAAGCATGGAGCATGAAATAACGCGATACAGATGAAAACGGCGAAAACGGCCAGAGAAAATACTCGCTTGTTCATTTTCAGAAGTTCAATTCCAGGCTTCCCGAGAAATTGAAACCGGGGTTTCCAAATTGCCAGGGCATTTCATACTTCTTGTCCGTGACATTGTTCAAGTCGATGATTCCGGTCACAGAACGGTCTGAAGTCTCAATGATCTTTCGCTGTATCCGGATATTCAAAACCTGGTAGGACGGAAATCTCGTTCGGCCTTTTCTGGATATGCTGTCGTAGTATTCACCGACGAATTGAACATAGGGCGAAACCATCAGGTTCCCATGACTCTGTATGGTCGCGCCGAGATTGCCGACGTACCGGGGGACGAATGAGATTTCGACACCGTCCTGGTCAGGGTCGAGAGAGCTTTCAACGGCGCATTTCGTATAGGTCAGGTTGGAAAACCATTGAAATCGCTCGCTGAGCTGGTTCTCCACGTCGATCTCCAAGCCCCTGGAAATGGCTTTCCCTGCATTTTCAGACCTGGTTTGAGAGGGGGTCGTGCTGACGATGTTCTCTACGATGGCATCTTCGACCTGGTTCGAGAAGCCGCGAATGTTGAGGGAAAGGTTGTCGGAGAACCGGAAATCCACGCCAAGATCCATGCCTATACCTGTTTCCGGGTTCAACTGAAAATTGGGCAGCTGGCCATTTTTTCCGGCAACACCCGCATCTTTCGTCTGTATCGTTCCGCCGAGCTGCTTGGCGGTCGGCGTCACGAAACTCGTTCCCATATTGCCGTAGAATGCCGCTTTTGGACGGTAATTGAAGCGGGCGCCGACGCTCCAGAGCGTTTTATTCCATGATTTCGACGTTGTTTCCGGGACGATGCCGCTCAAAAGATCATAAGAATGATCTTCCTTGTTGTGCCGGCCTCCTGCCCTGAAAACCCATTTGCCGGCGATGTATTTTTCCTGGAGAAAGAAACCGGTCGAATCCGCATGCACACTCGATCCGAAGGTTTTTGTCCCGGCCGTTTGCGCGTACGTTTTATACTTCGCGGTTTGTGAATCGGCACCGAAGGTTAAAAGACCGTGCTCATGATGTTTCAGGTTGAAGGTCAGATCCGACGGATGAATGGACTGTTCGACCCCGTCTTTCTCGCGCAGGCTGAGATCGACAGGAACCGCGCCGGGATTGAACTTGTCCTCTCCCCATTCGCGGTCATTATCGCGATAACCGGTTTTGAACCGAAGATTGAGGGCGCCTGACAGCTGGTTGCTGTAATCTATATTCACGGTATGATACGCGTTGTCGAAGTCGCGGTTTGGACGCCCGAAATCGCCTTCATGCCGGGTTTGATGCAAAAACACCGACAGTTTGTGGTCTTCCTCGCCGAAATGATAACTCAGCTTTGCATACCCCCTGGTTCTCTGGTAGCCTGGATTATCGAGCATATTCAGCCAGGAACCCGTGGTGCCGTAATTCGTATAGTCGGAAGTTTCTTTGTTCATTCCAAAAAAGTAATGGAGTTTTCCCCGGCGGTTCTGGTGATACAGGCGGTTCTGGAATGTTTTGTACGTCCCGCCGCCGATCGAAAGGCGGGTGAGGGGGCGTTCGATCCGGTCCTTCAGGATGAAATTGGTGATGCCTGCCAGGGGCGTTTCATTGCCCGCGAAGTCCATGGTCAGATAGTTGGAATACATCACGGAAGCAGGGCCCTTGTGAAGCTCGATGCGCTCGAAAGCCCACGGATCGAGGCTCATTCCGTCGACGAAAGAATCGATGCCGAGGCCGTCGAGCAGGTATCCGTTGTATTTGGGGCCCAGACCGCCGAAAGACCCCCAGTTGGCGTCGTTGCGGGAAAGAGGGTTCACGAACTGGCCGGAAGAATATCGAATAGTCTCTGCGATATTTCCGGTGTCGGCAGGAACCCGGGATATGCTTTCCGCGCTGAACGTTTCCATTTTTTGCGTGACGGTTTCCCTGGATTGGGGAATTTTGGATTCCGTGACGACGAGATCCTGTAATTTTTCGAGGCTTATGCTCGAGACGAAAGCCTGGATGGGAAGGTCCTTCACCCTCCCGGTTCCAGTTGTTCCCGGGAAGCCGGTCTCATCGACACTGCTTTTTTCGCCGGCCAGCACGTGTGATGAATGCAAAAAAAATCCGGTACAAACGATGATCAGGAATTTCCGCCACGGGAATTGACGGGAAAAGTCTCTCACGTCGATCGATCCTTTTTTTTCATCGGCAACATCTCTATCGGTCGCCTTGAATTTGCTCCATTATACCGCGGTCTCGATCGATTTCAC
>JAKQOH010000114.1 GCA_029565415.1 Candidatus Rifleibacteriota bacterium
ACAGAAGCCCGGAAATCAGCGGCCAAGCTGGCCCCGGCCGATCATCTCCAGGAACGCATCCCGGATGATGCCGCCCCGGGGTTGCAGATTCTTGACCCGTGTGAACTCCTCGAACCCGTCGCCGCCCTTGGCCAGAAAATCATTCAGGGCGATCGGATACCAGGCATCGGGATCGACCGGCTTCCCTGCGAACGTCAGGGTAAAGCCTTCGGGCCCGCGCGACGGGACGGCGCCGAAGATGCACAGTTCGGCGTCTTTCCGGTCGCAACCCTTGTCGAGAAGGCTCGTCAGGTCCCGGCCCGAGATCGAACCGACGAGGATCTGGTGATTGAAGGGAAGCACCTGATACACATCTTTGAATATAATATTTCCGGCCGGAAGATCGGTGCGAAGCCCGCCGAGCTGGAAGACGACGATCGGGCACCCGCTCTTTTCGGAAACGGCCCTGCACAGCTCCATGCCGAGCGCGGAACGGCCGTCGGGACCGGGGCGGCGCAGGAACTCGCGCGGGCTCGTTCCCACGGGGCGGCCGGCGATCTCCTCCACCAGGCGGCTCCAGGAGGCGACGACGGCATCGACGGCCGGTGCCGCCGGCCATGAAGCGGGATCGAGCAGCTCCGCTTCGTAGGAATACGTCGCGATGGCTTTCGAAGCGTCGTCGATATCGAGCATCAGGGCGCCCAGGTGCGATCCGTAGCCGCGTGTCTGCATGATGAGGGTTTTGCCGACCCGGACCGGCTGGTTCAACTGGTGATCGGTGTGGCCGCCGACGATCAGATCGAGATCCGGAACGGCCCGGGCGAGTTCGAGATCGACGTCGTGGCCGCAGTGGCTGAGCAGCAGCACGAGATCGCAGCCGCGTTTCCGCAGCTCTTCGGTCACGCGCCGGGCGGCGCTGGCCGGGGATTCCAGCTCGAGGCCGGCGATGTTCTCGGGATAGTTGAGGCTCGGCAGATCGCCGGTGATGACGCCCGTGATGCCGATCTTCAGCCCGCCGACCCGGGTCACGAGGCTGGATCGCCAGGGGACGCCGGAACCGTGGAGGTTGGCGCAGACGACGGGAAACCGGGCCGGAACCATCGATTCGAGCAGGGCTTCCTTGCCGTAATCGAAGTCGTGGTTTCCCAGGGTGATCACGGTGTAGCGAAGGACGTTGTACAGGTCGGTCATCGCCATGCCGCGCGAGAAGTTCGCTTCCATCGTGCCCTGGAACCGGTCACCGGCATCGACCTGGAGCCACCGGATGCCGTCGCGAAGCGCACGCCTCTTGTGGGCGTCGAGCGCCCCCGCCAGCGCCTGCGGTCCGCCCAGGGTGGGGGGTTTTTCGTTCGTCATCCAGAGGGCGGGCGTCGCCCGGACGGTGCCGTGCCAGTCGTTCGTGTGCAGCAGCAGGAGCTTCTCGGCTCCGGCCGGCAGGGCGGCGGCGAAGAAGAAGAGCGGGAGGCAGAGAGATCGGAGCAGGCGGTTCATGGGCGGTTCCTTGGTATGTGTGGGTGATGTGAAAAACATGATAGCGATTTGACCCTTTCGAATCAAATCGCTATCGATACCTGACGGCTATATGTAATATTATATATTAATAATTACTTGTCTCCGGTTGCGACGGGCAGTTCGGGCCGTGCCGACCATTCGGTCCAGCCCGCGTCATACCAGAGCACGTTCGTGAAGCCGAGAAGGCGGCGGAGGACGAACCAGGTCTGGCTGGCCTGGTGGCCGGTGCGGCAGTGAACGATGACGCGGCCGTCCCGCAGCGGAACGAGGCTCTCGTAGGCTTTCGCAAGATCCGCTGGGGAAGCGAAACCCGTCGTTCCCGAGGCGAGATCGAGCGTGAAGGGGCGGTTCACGGCTCCCGGGATGTGGCCGGCCCGGGCTTCATCCGAGGCCTTTCCGGTGAAGAACGGTGCGGGGCGCACGTCGATGATGCGGGTGGCGCCGTCGCGCGAGGCGGCGAGGACCGCCTCCGCCCCGACGGTGAACCCGTCGGCCGGGGGAACCGGGTAGACGGTTTCGGTGATGGAAGGAAGCCGGGTGTCGGCCGGCCGACCTTCCGCGTGCCACCGCTGCCAGCCGCCGTCGAGGATCGAGTAGTGCGTGTGGCCAAGACGCTCCAGCCCCATGGCTACGAGCGTCGCGTCATGCACTTTGTCCCCGTGGATGATCACCACGTGCGTTTCCGGCGAGATGCCCAGGGCACCGAACTGGCGCGCGAGAAGATCCGCCGGCAGCAGCATCGAGGGGATGCCGCCAACGACGCCACGCAGGCTTTCCGGATTGAGAGCGACGGCGCCCGGAACATGCGAGGTGTTGTACTCCGGCTGCGGCCGCGTGTCGATGACCCGCAGATCGGGCTCCGTGAGAATCGCGGCAAGCCGCTCGGCCGAGATCAAGCCGGGAACATGCGCCGGCGCTGCTGCGGGCAGCGGCTGCGCCGCACGCCGATCCGGAGAGGCGAGGAAATACCGTCGCCACTCCCGGATTCGCTCGGCGAAAGCCTCCGAAACCGGCTCGGCGCGCAGCGAGACGGGCTTCAGGCAGGTCCTGAAGAAGCCCTCGAGTCCGTCCGTCAGGAGCAGGGCGTTGGGAACCCCTGCCTGAGCAAGGGCGTCGCGGGCCTGGGCGGCGTGGGTCATCCCGCGGGAATACACCACGACCGTTTCTGCGTTTCGCAGTTCATCGAGATGCAGAGCGAGCTCGGGCAGCGGAATGCTCACCGCTCCACGCAGATGGAACGCGGCAAACTCTTCTGCAGACCGGATATCGATGAGGCGCAGCCCGGCGGCGCCCGCCATGAGGCGATCCGCGAGCTGGGCGGGCTCGATATGGTCTTCGCCCGTCTCGATAGCCACGAGATGCCGTTCCAGATCGATTCTGCCGGCGGCAATACCCGGATGGCGCGTCTCAGCCTGACCGGTTGCCTGGGCCTGGACGGGCAGCGCGGCATCGGGTGCGGCCGGGGGAAGGCTGTAATACGTGCCGGCCGTGATGAGGAGCAGGAACGTGAACACCCAGAGCGGGGCGGCGTTCCGGTCGAGCCGGCCGGTTCCCATGCGCGTCTCGATCAGTTCCGATGCCCAGAACGCCACGACGCCGGCGATCGTGAACCCGAGAACGAAAGTGCCCTTCGCGAGGCCGAGCGTGTCGTAGATGAACACGGTGCCGCTGTGGCCCATCGTATAGAGCGGCTTCACGAGCCCGAACAGTTCGTTGAACAGTATGCTGCCCAGAACGGCTCCGAACAGGAACAGCAAAGCATCGAGCCGACCCGAGGCGAGGCCGACGGCTGCCGTGCCGGGGCACCAGCCGCCCATCACGAAACCGACGCCGAACAGCAGGCCGCCCACGATCTGCGCGCCGTACACCGTGTCGGGCAGGCTGATGCTGCCCGCATCGATCAGGCCCGCGTGGGACATGTAACACAGGCCGAGCATGGCGACCAGGACCGCGCTGAACATGACTTTGAGGACCGTCATGTCGCGGAAGTAGAAGATCGCCGAAAGCCGTCGCGAGCTGCCGAAGCCGGCGCGTTCGAGAACGGCCCCGAACGCGCTTCCGATCAAAAGTGCGGCCCCGAACGCAAGGGGGGTGCCGAGAAGATCCATCGCATACAGGGTGTTAATCATGCCACTGCCTCCGGAAGAACCAGGCCGCGCCATACCCGCCCGCGAAGACGCAGACGAGGAAGACGAGGCTTCCGGTCAGCAGCAGGGCGCTGCCGGTGAGGGCCTGGCCGGATGTGCAGCCCTGGGCGAGCCGGCTCGCGAAACCGACGATGACGCCGCCCGCGAACGTGAGAACGGCCCGGCCGAGGAAGCCGAACGAGGCGCCCCGTTCCATCGTGACGGTGATCCGGCGCGAGACGAGGGCCGAGAGAAAGCCGCCCAGGAAGGTGCCGGCGAGCATATAGGAGAGGTAATAGTTCAGCGGCCGGCCGCCCCAGGCGCCGAAATACTCGGAGCCGGCGACGTGTTCGGGGGCGATCAGAAGCTGGCATTGGGCCCCGAGCCGGGCGATGCCGGCCGAAGCGCCGAGGCCGGCCCCGAGGATCAGGAACGAGGCGAGAAGCGTGAGCCCGAGCAGCGTTCCCGCGAGATAGGGGTTCATCGGCTCGTTATCCGGCTCTGGGGAAACGGGGGCGCGGGAGGGGGTGAGGTGTTCACTCATCTCTCAGCACCCCGCGCTCTTCTTTTTCTTCGGGGCGGCCGGCGCCGGTGCGGCGGGCGTTGGCGATGCTGCGGGAGCCGGGGTGACGGCCGGCCCAGCTGCCGGATGCGACCGTGGGGCGGCCGGCTGGAGGGCCGCGCCGGGCGGGGTGGGCTGGGGGATTTCGGTTTCGGCCCAGTAGGCTTCGAGGCCGCCGTGGAGTGCCTTGATCGGCCGCTTCGTCTTCTGCTGGAGGATGCCGGCCACCATCATGGCGAGCGACCCGTCGCGATCGACGATCACCAACGGAACGGTTCCGGCCAGATACGCCGGGCTGCGCAGCAAGTCGGCGATGTCGACGGACCTTGCACCGACCGGGTTATACTCGGCAGTTGCCGGGGCGGGCCGGATGTCGACGATCTCGACGGTGCCGGGCAGATCCTTGACGATCCGCATCAGTTCGGCCGGCGAAAGCCGCTCGGCCAGGTTGAGATCACGCAGCACCGTCGGCTCGGCCGCGGCCGGCGCGTGGGCCGTTCCGGCTGGTTCGGCGGTGATCATCGGCAGGCCGGCATTCTGCCAGGCTTCGCTGCCGCCGTCGAGGCTCGAGGCTTTGGTGAAGCCGATCCGTTCGAGGACGCCGACGGCCATGCTCGACCGGTAGGCCGAGTTGCAGACGGCGACGACCGGCTCCTGGGGGTTGAGTTTGACGGCGGCGAGTTCGGCCAGGTTCGACAAGGGCAGGTTCAACACCTGACCGATGCGCATGCCCATCCATTCCGTGGGGAGCCGGACGTCGACGATGATCGGGGCCGTGCCGGCCTGCATCGCGGCATGAAGCTCGGGGGCCTTGACCATGAGGTTCGTGTTCTTCGGCTGGCCCGAGTTCGCCCAGGTCTCCCATTTGATATACGATGCTTTATATCCGATCCGGTGGAGTCGACGGATGGCTTCGGTGATCTCGGGCTCGGAGCCGCAGAGGACGAGATCGGCCCCCCACGGGACCATGATGCCGGTCCAGGTTTCGAGACGGCCGCGCAGCCCGATGTTGACCGCGTTCGGAATATGGCCGGCGGCATAGGCGGCGGCATCGCGCAGGTCGACGACCCAGTGTTTCTCGGGGTCGGTGAGCGCTGCGTCGGCCGCGAGTTCGGCGGGAAGCGGAGCCGACCCGTCGATCAGCTCCGGCCCGGCATGGTTGAGGGCCGCATTGTGCTTGAAATAGGCCGGTGCATCGGGCAGCCCGTCGAGAATCGCCGAAATGAAGGCGCTGCGGTTGTTCGCATATTTCAGGTAGGCATTCGAGGCCTTTTCCCGGCCGATCGTCGTCGAGGGATCGTCGCTCAGGTGGGCCCCGCACAGCGAGCCGGCCCCGTGCGCCGGCAGCACGACGAGATCATCGGGAAGCTTCGCGAGTTTGCCGTTCCAGGTGTCGAACATCATCGAGGCGAGGGCCGCCGCCGAGGTTTTCCCGCCCATCAGATCCGGCCGGCCCAGGCTGCCCGCGAACAGGGTGTCGCCCGAAAACATCATCAGGGGCTTGTCGGGCGCATCCGCGGCAGAGACGATGCCGCAGATGCCATCGGGGGTGTGGCCGGGCGTCTCGAGGAACCGCAACCGTGCCGTACCGACCGTCAGTGTCGACGAGTCGTCCAGCGGCTCGTGGGCATAAGCAGCCCCACCGACCCTGCTGGCATACACGGGGCAGGAGAACGCTTTCGCAGCCTCCATATGGCCCGCGACGAAGTCGGCGTGGGAGTGGGTGAGAAACACCCCCTTGACCGTCACGCCGGCTGCCGCGACCGCTTTTTTATAGGCATCGATATCACGGCCCGGGTCGACGAGCAGGGCTTCCTTGCCGCTGACGAGAAGATACGAGTAGTGCGAGAGAACCGCCAGGTTGAACTGGGTGATGGCGAACCCCGGGCCCTCGTAGGTGGCGATGGGCGTGAACTCGGCGGCTTCGTCCGCATGGCTTGCCGACTCGCTGTCCTTGATGCCTCCCGCCGCGAAAAGCGGCAGAACGGCGATCGACAGCAACAGTGCCAGGACGGCGCAGCGGGCGAAACCGATTCCCTTTCTACGGATCATGTCATCCTCCTAATATTGTATGATATATATCGCATTGCGCGCGCAAACATTTCCGGCCATGCGGTGGCATGACCGGGGAAGAGAAACGGTCAGCGGGTCTTGGTGATTGTTTTGTGCGCCTCGACGAGGCGCGCGAGAGCCGCTTCGTCGAGCGGGTTTTCCCAGTAACCGCCCTGCTTCGTGCTCGAGCCGATGATCCAGGCGTCGGCCGAGGCATACGCGGCGGCGTTCTCAGGGGTGATGCCCGAGCCGATCGCGACGGGGAGCCTCGTCGCCTTCTTCACCTCGGCGAGGTGCTCCGGGACGGCGGCGTGGCCGGTGCTGAGCCCGGTCACGATCACCCCGTCGACGCCGAAAAACTCGGCGCCGTGCGCCCATTCCGAGAGGCTCAGGTCGGCCGTCACGGCGTGAGCCGAGTGCTTTTTCTGGATATCCGTCCATATTTTGATATGCGTCGCGCCCAGCCGCCGGCGTTCCCGCATCAGTTCGGCGGCGCAGGCTTCGATCCAGCCCTCGTCGGCGACGTGGGCGAAGACGAAGCCCTCGGCCCGGATGAACTGGAGATCGGCCGCAAGCGCAACCGAAAGAGCTTCGAGATTCGCTCCGGCCAGGATCTGGATGCCGACCGGATACGTGGGGCCGACGGCGTCGCGCACGCGCAGGGCGACGGCGGTCATCGCGGCCGTGATCTCGGGGCCGACCCGGCCTTTCAGATACGGCCGGTCATGCATGTTTTCGAGCATGATGCCGCCGAAGCCGGCGTTCTTGTAGGTGACGGCCTCCTGCACGGCGATCTCGGCGATCTCTTTCAAGCCGAGCCGGGCAAACGGGGTGCCGGGCAGCGCATGCACGTGCACCATCCCCAGAAGCAGCGGTAAACCTGCCGTGCAGGGAAATCCGAACCGTGTCTCGTTCATCCCATCCTCCCTCTCGACCGATGCTCGGGGCCGGTTGAACCACCCCTGCGGCAGTCTACCACAGAATTCGGATGATTGAGCCGGTTGGCGTATTACCAGGTGATGCTCGTCATCGAGCAGTTCAGACCGCTGCCGATCCCGAGAAGAGCGACATGGGCGCCCTGGCGGAGCCGCCCCTCCTCGTCTGCCATCTTGAGCGTGATGGGAATGGCTGCCGGCCCGATGTTGCCGAGAGTCATGTAATTCAGTTGCTGCTTTTCCGGTGAAATCCCCAGTTTGTCGCACAGCAGTTGAATGTTTTTCACACTCACCTGGTGCGGAATATACCGGTCGATCGTATCGTCGTTCCAGTTATGCAGTTGCGAGTGAGCGAGTTCCCAGGTCTCGTGGGCGAGCCGCACTCCCTGGTTCATGATCTCGAGCGTGTTCGCCTTCATGTAGTCGGGCTGCCCCACGCAGAGACGGCTGTAACGGGTGTCGGAGAGCGTCACCGTCCCGTTGATCACATGATTCGTGCGGCTCTCATCACGGTGGCCGAGGATCATCGCCACCGCCCCGCTGCCGAGCGTGAGGGTCGCAAACTCATCCTGGAACGTCTCGATCGTGGCTGTCGGATGTTTGAGCCTGTCGATCGTTGTCGCAACGACCCTTCCCGAGGTTTCTCCGTCCACGATCAGGCCGTATCGGATCTGTCGGGCCTCGATCATCAGCGCCAGGATGTGCAGGGCATTCGAAAAGCCCAGGCAGGCATTGCTCACGTCGAAGTTCATGCAGGATGAGGGCAGCCCGAGGTTGCCATGGACGAGACAGGCGACGGATGGCTCGATATAGTCGCGGCAAACCGAGGTATTGATGATGCAGCCGATGCTCTCCGGGGCGATTCCGGAGGCGGATATCACGCGCATCGCCGCTTTTGTGGCCACGTCGCTGGGCAGTTCCCCGGCCGGCCACACCCTTCTTTCGCGGATGCCCGTCAGCATCGTCAGCAGACCACGGGGAAGTTTCAGGCGGTTCAGGGTGCCCCGCATCTCCTCTTCGATCTGGGCGGACGTGAGAATCTGCGAGGGAAGCACGTACTCGAGTGCTTCGATGGTGACATTGCCAGAAATCATGGACGGTGGTTCTTCCTGGAAAAATCCCCTGCCAGTCTCGAGACTGGAAAGGAGGAAAAGGGGCGTTGCGGTCATCCGCCGGTGTGAAACGGTGTGCGGATATTACCACAAAACGGTCGAAAACCACGAACGATTCCGGTATCGCGATCCTCGCGTTCCGATGCAGGGTTTACCGGAAAATGGTCCGGACCGCGTTGAAAATGTTTTTCAGGCTTTTCCACCCGGGGTAGATCGGCGTCGGCTCCTTCCCTTGGTTCAACAGGGAGAAGACCGCCATCTGGGCGGACCGGACGGAGTATTCCAGCGTGAACACGATGTCATCCGGAATTTCGCAATACTGCCCGATGAACGCGAAATTGTCGGAACAGTCCGGAACGACCTTCGGCCGGTCACCCGGTTTTCGGGGCATGAACTGACTGGTGATATAGGGCATCAGGCAGGGAATGCAGCTGGCCGACTGAAGGATACTATCAAGAATAGAATCAAACTTCAGGTGATACAGAAGCTCGATGAGGATTTCCCGCCCGGTGCAGTCCGACATTCTCTTCCGGACGAAATTTCCCGCCTTGTCGGGATACAGACCATACCCCCAGATGACCTGGAGATGTTCGGGCTGGCCGATGAAATGGGGCTGAGTGGGCAGCGCGAACGAGATCAGCCAGTTGGAATCCCGGATGGTGATCGGGCCTTCCGTGCCTGCCCGCACGCGGGTGATCCGCTCGATGTGGGTGAAGAACAGCGGATCGGAGAAGGTGACGGTGAACGACACCCATTTCGACTTGTCGGGATCGGAGCTGAAGGCCGAGTGGCGCCCGAACTCCGGACTGACCTCGGAAATCCGTTTCCAGAGATTCCAGGCTGGGGCGGCGTTCACGGGAACCGGGTGCGGCGGCCGGTCCATCGCGCCGACCGCATACTGATCGGTCATCGAACCGAGCGTCAGGAACACGAGGCTGCCGTCTTCAATGGCGATCCGCTGCTCGCCCCCCCCGGTTGCGACCGTGAAGCCGTCGACCCGCAGCTTCCCGTGTGCGCGGGAAAATGCCACATCCGTGACGGTGCTGCTTTTCCGGAACCGGACGCCCTGCTCCTTCAACCACGTCTTCACGGGAAGAATGATGGAATCGTATTGATTATATTTCGTGCTTCGTACGCAGGTCTGGGTGTCGAGCACGGGGGAGTCCTGGATGAACCGCAGGATGTAGCGCTTGAGCTCTTCGAGCGAGTGCCAGGGCTGGAAGGAGAAGGTCGTGCAGAACTCGATCCAAAAGTTGCTCTCGAAGAAGGCGGGCGAGAAATACTCCTCGATCGACACGTTTTCGATCTGCCGCTCCCTGAGGGCGAGCAGCCTGACAAGCCGGAACCGGTCGGACAGGCTCAGTCGGAACGGCCGCGCCTCGATGGGCTTCCCGTTCACCAGAAGGCGCGCACTGCAAAATGTCTTCACCTGCCGGTTGAACTCGACGTACTCGTCCATGACCGTTCGGCCGGGCTTGTGCAGCGAAGGAACGGCGGACATCATGTCGAACAGGGCGGAGTAGACCTTGTCCTCGAACATGCGGAACCCCCGCATGAAATATCTGCTTTTCCCGGGATCGAAAGCTGCGTCGAGGCTGCCCCCAGCGGTGTCTGCGGCGTCGAATACCGTGATGTTTTCGCCGGAAAAACCACCCTCCCGGACGAGATAGAATGCCGCTGCGATTCCCGCGAGACCGCCTCCCGCGAGGTAGGCTTTGTCGTGTTTCATCGTGAAATTCCTGCTGCCGGTCGTATGGACGTGCGTTGACAAAAAAAGGGTGAACGTAAAGCGATTTCTTAACAATAGGTCACGAGCCCGACCAAAATCAACCCCCCTCCCCCCGTCCATTGCGGCCTTTTCGGCGACATGGTATCTTCTCCGCATGAGGGTTTGCCGGGTCTGTGTCATCGATGTCGAGCGGATCCTTCCGATCAGGCAGAAGGTTCTCCGCGCCGGAATGCCTGGATTGTCGCCCCGGTTCGCCGGGGATGACGACCCCGGAACCGTCCATATCGCAGCCCTGATCGACGAAGAGGTCGTCGGCTGCGTCACCTTTCTGAAAAGCACGATCGAAGACCGCCCCGCCTGGCAGATGCGCGGCATGGCCGTCGACACCGCGCGGCAGGGGAGGGGAATCGGCCGCCATCTGCTCGATCAGGCCCGTGCCATCCTCGCCGCAGCCGATCCCCGGCGTCTCTGGTGGTGCAACGCGCGCACCTCCGCCGTTCCCTTCTACCGAGCCCTGGGCTGGGAAACGGTGTCCGAAGAGTTCGAGATTCCCTCCGTCGGACCTCACTACCGCATGATATATAACGCCTGATCTTGATTATTCCAGAGTGACCAGGATCTTCAGGGCGCCCCGTTTGGCGGCGTGATGGAACGCGTCAACGGCTTTTGTCAGCGGATAGCGGCCGTCGACGAGGCGTTCGACGGGATACTCGCCGGTTGCCAGGGCCGCCAGCGCCTGTGCATAGGGCCCGCAGCGGGAGCCGACGACCGTGATCTCCTTGGTAACCAGCGGCGTCAGGCTGATCTCGTGCCGGCCGGCGATCGTCGATTTGATGACGATCGTGCCGCGGGGTCGCACCAAACGCAACGCGGTCTCCAGGCCGGTGGCCGAACCGGTCGCGTCGACGACGAGATCCGCCTCGGTGAGATCCGTCTCCGGAACGAGGGTGTCGACGCCCGGAAACCGAACTTTCTCGAGAACCTCCGGGTGGTGGCCGACGAGGGCCACGTGGCCCGCGACCTTGGCAAGCACCCAGGCGCACAGCGTGCCGATCTTTCCCGCGCCGAGCACGACGATCCGCATGCCGGGCCGGATATGGAGCTGCTCGGGAATTTCGAACGCCGCCGCAAGGGGTTCAGTGAACACGGCCCGCTCGTCACTTACCCCGTCAGGCACCGGATGCAGGTTGTCGGCCGGCAGAACGAACCGCTCGGCCAGGCAGCCGTCGAGCCCGTCGATGCCGAGCACCAGCCGCTGACTGCAATGGCCGGGCAGGCCCGAACGGCACCGTGAGCAGGTGCGGCAGCCCACGTTGATGTCCCCGATAACGCGCCGGCCGACCAGTTCCGGGAAATCAGCCTCTACGACCTCACCCACGAACTCGTGGCCGGGTATGCCGGCGAACTGGCGGTAGCCGCGCAATAGCTCGAGATCCGTGCCGCAAAGGCCGATGAGACGGGGGCGGATCAGGGCCCAGCCTTTCTTGCGGACCGGCTCGACTCTGGAATCCGTCAGCGTGACCTGGTCTTTCCCGACGAGTACTGCTTTCATGGGGATCCTCCCGTGTCGTTGTCCCTTCCATGGTAGGCCCCGCAGGGTCCCCGATGCAATACCCGCCCCAGCCCGACAGAAAACGACCCGGCCGCCGAAGAGGCAGCCGGGTCGTCAGAGGGCCGGGAGGGTTAGTGGTGCGCGACGGCAGCCACGGCGGGCTGGCCCAGCAGATGGTGGACGTGGGCCAGAAGCTGCTCGGCCCGGATCGGTTTGGCGGCATAATCGTTCGCCAGGATCCACTCGCGGGACCCCGGAGACTTCAGATCGAACGTGATTCCGCGCTTGCGGGCGACATCCGTCAGCATCAGAACCGGCACCTGGGCGGTTTTGGCGTTCCGCTTGAGCCAGTGGCACAGAACGATGCCCGCGTCATCCCGCTCGAGAAGCATCTCGGTCACGATCACGTCGGGGAGTTTGCCCGCCTCGACCGCCTGGCGGGCCGCTTCGGCCGTGGTCACGTGGTTCACGGTGAACCCGTCCTTCTTCAGCACATCGCTGCAGAAGGAGGCGCACTCGTTGTCACCTTCAACGATCAGAACGGTTTTTCCAGTGTTCGTCATGGTTCGCTCCTTTGTCGCGTATGCGCTTGCTCAGCACTTTTCCGGCCGGGCGTGATAATGGGTGTGCAGATACTTGTGGGAGACCGGCGAGTTCGGCTTCTGCAGGAACTCGGCATACAGCGTCTTGACCGACTCGTTGTCGTGAGAGCGGCGGATCTTGGCGGCCTTGTCGATCGCGTAGATCTTGGCGAGCCGCTTCCGAAGGGCCTCGACATCGAAATGCGTCGGCTGGCCGCCGCCGTTGAGGCAGCCGCCCGGGCAGGCCATGATCTCGATGAAGTGATACTTTTTCTGGCCGGAAATCACCGCGTCGAGCACCTTCCGAGCGTTCGCGAGGCCCGAGGCGATCGCGATGCTGAGGGGAATGTCCCCGACCTGGACCGTCGCTTCCTTCACGCCCTCGAAGCCGCGCGCGGCCTCGATGTCGATCGTGTCCAGCTCTTTCCCGGTCACGAGCTTGTAGCCCGTGCGGAGGGCGGCTTCCATGACGCCGCCCGTCGCGCCGAAGATGGCGCCGGCGCCCGACGCCTCGCCGAGCGGGTTGTCGAACTCGGTCTTTGTGCAGGCCTCGAGCTCGACGTCGAACGCGCGCAGCAGTTTTCCGACTTCGCGGGTCGTCAGGACGACGTCCACGTCGCGGATTCCGTCGACTTCCATCTCGGGCCGCTGCGCCTCGAACTTTTTCGCGGTGCAGGGCATGATCGAGACGTTGAACACGTTCTTCGGATCGATCTTCATCTTCTTCGCCCAGTAGCTCTTGATGAGGGCGCCCTGCATCTGTTGGGGGGACTTGCAGGTGGACAGGTTGGGCAGCATCTGGGGATAGAAGTGCTCGATGAACTTGATCCAGCCCGGGCTGCAGCTCGTGATCATCGGGAGCACGCCGCCGGTGGTCAGGCGGGTGACCAGCTCGGTGCCTTCCTCCATGATCGTCAGGTCGGCCGCGTAGTTCGTGTCGAACACGTAGTTGAAGCCGATGCGGTGCAGGGCATCCACCAGCAGCGGGGCGACGTTGTCCTCGTCGACCCCGAACGTCTCGCCGAGGGCGACGCGCACGGCCGGAGCGACCTGGCAGACCACGACCTTGTCCTTGTCGTTCAGGGCGTCGATCACGTCCTTCACCGAGAAGTTCTCGCTCAGCGCGCCCGTCGGGCACACCTTGATGCACTGGCCGCAGTTCACGCAGATGGTGTCGGCCAGATCGTCGTTGAACGCGGGCAGAACGATCGACTCGAAGCCGCGCTTCGTGAAGTCGATCGCGCCGACGCCCTGAACTTCCTCGCAGACGCGCACGCAGCGGCCGCAGATGATGCACTTGTCGGGATCGCGCACCAGCGAGGGCGAGCTGGCGTCGATCGCGTGGTGCCGCTTGGCCTTCATGTGCGGCTTGTGCTCGGCCTCATACTCCATCGCGAGCTTCTGGAGCTCGCAGGTGAGGCTGCGGTTACAGTTCAGGCAGTCCGACGGATGGTTCGCGAGCAGCAGCTCGACGATCATCTTGCGGGCCTGGCGGATGCGCTCGGTGTTCGTGCGCACGACCATTCCCTCGGCGATCGGGAAGGCGCACGAGGGAACCAGCGTGCGGGCCTTCTCGACTTCGACGACGCAGATGCGGCAGCTACCGGAGGGGGCGAGGTTCTTGAGGTGACAAAGCGTGGGAATCTCGATCCCGATCTTGCGACAAGCCTCGAGAACCGTCATCCCCGCTTCGAATTGATGTTTCGTACCGTTGATGGTGACGTTGACCATTGACATGACGTGTCGTCTCCTTGCTCAGGAACAGCTGATGGCCTTCTTCGGGCAGGCCTCGAAACAGACGCCGCAGCGAACGCACTTTTCGGCGACGATATAATGTGCGTGCTTTATTTCCCCGACGATCGCGGCGTTCGGGCACTTCTTCTTGCAGATGCCGCAGCCGATGCAGGACTTCGGATCGACCATGTAGCGCAGCAGCGATTTACAGCGGCCGGCCGGGCATTTGCGGTCGTAGATGTGCGCCTCGTACTCTTCCTTGAAGTAACGGAGGGTGGACAGGATCGGGTTCGGAGCCGTCTGGCCGAGACCGCAGGCGGCGGTGTCGCGGATCAGCTCACAGGTCTTGCGCAGGTCGATGACGGCCTTCATGCGTTCGAGGGCCATGTTGCCGGTTTCCGTTTCGGGGGCTTCGACGACCTTCTCGAGCATCTCCTGCAGCCGGGCGATGCCTTCGCGGCAGGGAATGCACTTGCCGC
>JAKQOH010000136.1 GCA_029565415.1 Candidatus Rifleibacteriota bacterium
GTAGCTGCCGGCCTTGTCGATGAGATGGAACATGCTGGGCACATTCAGATCATTGATCTTGCCGATCTCCGAGGGGTTCGGGATGAAGGTTGTGGCCAGCTCGAAGGTGAAGGCCAGGGCTTTCTGGTCGCCGTAAGCCCAGTCGTCGGTGTCGCCCATCGCCGGATACAGATCGGCGCTGTTCTGCGGGGTGTATTTGTTGTAGACGGCCATCTCGCCGGCCAGCTTCTTGAGAACCGGCTCGTCGGGGCACGGGATGTTGTAGCCGTAGCCGAACGGGTAGAGAATCAGTTCGGAGTAGCTGTGGAACGAGGCGGCGGCCTGGAAATGGACCCGCTCGTACAGCTTCTTGATCGCCTGGCTTTCGGGCTCGCTGAAGGGGCCTTTGCCGTGATACGTATCGGCCGAGGGGCTGTTGCTGGCCCCGACGTTCCCCCACTGGTACCCGTAGTTGCGGTTGAGATCGACGCCGTAGACGTTGTTGCCGTTGTCACGGCGGTTCTTGCGCCAGTATTTCGACTTGGTCTGGGAAAACGTGACGCCGTCGGGGTTGACCATCGGAACGAACCAGACTTCGCGCTCGTTGACGAGGCGGGTCAACTTGTCGTCTTTTCCGTAGGCTTCGAGATACTGCTGGAGAGTGGCCATGGGCACTTCGACCGAGATCCACTCGCGGGCATGGTGGGCGCCCATGATGAGGACGGCGGGCTCTTTCTCGTCCGCGGCCGGATTGTCGCTGACCTTCATGGCCCAGATGTCGCGGCCTTCACAGCTCTTGCCGATCGATTCGAGCGTGGCGATCGAGGCATACTTCTTCGCCCACTCCTGGAGCGTGGAGGTCATGCGGTCGTAGGTGTAATACTCGGCGCCCGCCTTCTGCTTCTTGAGGATGTTCGAAATGTACACATCGAGATCGGGAATCAGCGTCTTGACGCGGGGGGCCTTTTTCGTCAGGGCGGCGAGCTCGGAGGCGTCGACGACAACCTCGGCGAAACTCGAGCCGGCGCGGGCCACATCGTAGCCCTTCATGCCGATCTCGGCCACGGACTTTTTCGAAAGGCCATCGAACCGGACGAGCGACTTGGCTGTGCCGGCGGTCGCGACGGAAGCCGCGAAAAACGCTGCGATGGAAGCAATGAGCAAACCCCGTTTCATCATCAATACTCCTTACTATTCTTCTGCGCTTATACGACGAGGGCTTGACGGAATACAACAATTGTACCGACGAACCGGTACCCTGTCAAGGTTTGGGCGGTCTTGTCCCTGTGTGGTGGCCGGAAAAACACCATCCCGCGGAAGCGTCGGGCGCCCCGCGGGATGGATGTGATGGATTCAGGGCTTGTCGTAATTGGCTTCGGCCTTGTCGTCCTTGACCTTCTTGGGGTCGAGTTTCTTGCCGCCAAGAACGTTTGTGATCGAGACCGAACCGGCGTCGATCGCGACCTTCTCCTCAGGATCCTCGGTGTCGGAAGGATTCATCGGCTTGACGGGGGAGCTGCCGCCGTTATCGATCGGGCTGCCGCCCGAAAGGCTTTTCACCATGCTCTGCCGCTTGGCGGGGTCGGGTTCGTTGGCGACCTTCTTCATCTCCTCGAAGGAAGGGATGATGATCACCTTTCCGACGGGGATCATGCGCGGGTTGTCGATGTTGTTCACCTCGAGGAAGACGGGGTACAGCGTCGGATCGTTGTAATACTTTGCCGAGAGGTCCCAGAGGGTGTCGCCGTCCTTCATCGTGTAGGTCTTGTTGGCGGCGAAGGCCGGGCAGGCGGCGATCAAGGCGATCGCGAGAAGCAGGAGAGCCGGTAGCGGGTTCGTGCGGGTGTTGCGGTTCATGATGTTCCTCCTGTGGTGCCGGTTGATCGTGCGGCGTTCCAGTATTTTTCCGCGTCGTCGATCTGCCCCGTGGTTTTGAAGAACTTGGGGAAGAGGACGGCGCGCAGGGTTACATTGTTTGCACGGCTCGAGCTCGTGCGTTTGGCATCGTCTTTCTCGTCGTCCACCACGATGGTGATCTTGAGATACTTTCCGAAGGCATTCGACTCTTCGAGGATCGAAAAACTGGCGACCTTCGCCTGGCTGATGATGCGATCGCTGGTGTCGCCGATGCGATGGACCGTGCCCTTTGAATACTGGTAGGTCACGGGGATCAGGGTGTTGTCCTTGCGGATCCTGAACTTGTAGGAAAACTCGTCATCGGAGGCGTCGGTGTCGGGCTGATCTGCCGTTGCCAGACGGAGATCGGTCTTCAGGTATTCGAGCAGGATGCTGCCGGCCCGCAGGTTCGTCAGCTTGGTCTGGGTCTTGAAATACGTGCCGAAGGTGCCGGCCATGATTTTGTACAGCACGCCGGAAACGAGGGCGCCGATGATGACGACGACCATCACTTCTATCAACGTGAAAGCACGTTTCCGGTTCATCTTCATTTTCTCAATCCATCACGATCGTGTACAGAACGACTTCCTCGTCGGGAGTCGTGGTGCCGGGCTTCGCATAGGCGACGCGCACCGACACGAGGTAGTTCATGACATTCGAACGGCGGTTGATGAAATCGCTGATCATGCCGCCAAGGGATTTGCTGGAAGCCTTGTATTTCGTCACGGTCATGCTTCGGGTGTACCCCTTCTCCTCGATCGGCGGCACGATCGCCGCCCCGGCTCCGCCGCTCCCCATTTTGCGGAGCTGGTCCATGATCTCGGCGTCGTTGTTCATCGTTTTCAGCTTGCCGACATCGTCCTTGAAGACCTTGGCCAGATCGCTGGCTCTGCGGTCACGGAGAAAGTTGATGAGATCGGAGGCATAGTTGGTCGCCTCGATTTCGCGGGCATTGCTGGTCGTGCCCCGGGTACCGAAGCGGAAGAGGTTGTAGATGGGAAGGAACGCAAAGCTCATGAACACGAGTGCGACAAGGATCTCGAGCAGGGAAAAGGCGCGTCGCCAGCGGATCATCCGTTTCATTCGCCCACGGCCCCCGGAATCTGGGGTGTGATGAAGGGATTGCGAACCGGTTCACCCGCTTCCCCATGCAGGGTGGTCGCAGCCGATGCGGTCTGGGATGCGGAAGTCGGCTCGATCGATGCCGCGGACGCGGGAATCCCTTCCATGTCTGTTACGGGGTGGGCATCGGGGGCAATGCTCTGCAGGGGTTTCGAAGCAGATGGCAGTTCGGCAGGATCGGAGTTTGGCGCGATAGCGTGTTCCCGGACGGGGGCCGAAGCTGTCGCCGGGGTGGCGCTGGCGGCAAGAGGCAGAGCCTCGACGCGACCGCCCCGGAACCGGTAGGCCGTTCCTCCGTTGAGGGTCGTCTGGTACGAAGCCGGACTGCCCTTCAGGGAGATCCGGGCATTCTTCAGAAGCAGTTCCTCTTCGCCGAGGCGCACGACGATATCATGGTTCTGGGCCGAGACGATGGTGGCTTCCCCCTCGAGCCAGGTGATACGGCTGAAATCGAGTTGCAGCGTCGCACTGCCGTCGAGCAGCGTGGGCTCGCGCTTCGTCCCGTGCAGGAACAGGGCAAACGTTCCCTGGATCGGGGCGGCCATGCCGACGGGGGCGAAGCACATTTCCCGGGCAGGAAGCGACTTGCGGCCGAACGTGGAGCCGTCCTGGAGGCCCATGAGAACGACCATGTTGGTGGTATTCCGAACCTGGGCCCTGTTCGTCGCGGTGAGATACAGCATTGCCGATGCGGCGACGACGATCACCAGGGCAAGAGCCCAGGCAAGGATCGGCGAGCGGCTCCCGGCAGGCCGCTCGGTTTTGGGGGCGGATTCGGGGGCGAGCCGCTCGGCCAGGATCCGTTTCATCACACTCTCGCGGAGCGGCATCGCGGTGATGACCGCGGCAAGCGTGTCTCGAACGGCTTTTTCCCGTCGCGTCGTCTCGTGGTACATCTCCTGGCATTCGCGGCAGGTGGCAATGTGGCGCCGCATCTCGGCGGATTCCTGGGCGCCGAGATCGCCGTCGATATACCGGCTCAGCAGTTCTTCGCGTTCACATGTCATGGGCTGCATCTCGCTTTCCGCGCAGAGCCTGGCGTGCCTTGAAGATCCGGTTCTTCACCGTCTGGATGGGGAGATCGAGAACTTCCGCGATCTCCTCGTAGGGCATCTCCTGGAGCACCCGAAGGGTCAGCGGCGCGCGCAGATCCTCGGGCAGGGAGAGAACGTCCTGGAACGTGCGGCGGAACTCTTCGTGCATTTCGTGATGGACGGCAGGATCGCTTTTGGGAGAGGTATTCCGGACCCGGGCGAGGCAGTCCTGGGAGACCGAGGTGACCGTGGCCTCGTTCTGCTGACGACGGAACCGGTCGATCATGACATTTCGGGCAATCCGCAGCAGCCAGGCCGAGAACCGACGGCCGGTATCAAACGACGAAAGATGCCGGAAGGCTTTGATGAAAGCCTCCTGGGCGATATCCTCGGCCTCGGTGAGGCTTCGGACCTGCGGCAGCAGATAGCTGTACATCAGTCGCTCGTACCTTTCGACCATGATCCCGAACGAGGCCGTGTCGCCGGCCAGAACGGCCGTCACGATCTCCGCGTCGGTTCTCAGATCTTCGTTCATCATTCTGATACGGATGCCGGCATCGAAAGTTTTCTCACTGCTCGAAGACGACTTCGCCGTCCATCGGCCCCATGGCAAGGCCATGAAAATCCTCGCTTGTCAGATCATTCTTGCCGCTCGATTTCGCCCCCGCACTCAGCTCGGAGCGCATGAAGCCCCACTCGATGATGCTGCCTTTCTCGATCAGCTCGCTCATGTCGTCGACGGCGACGCCGCCTATGATGTGCACCGGTGAATCGATCGTGACCCGACCGGTGGTGCCGTTGCAGGCGACGAGGAAGGCATGAAGCTCGGGGAGGCCGCCGCCGGTCTTGGCGGGGAACTTGTCGTTGCGGATGATGATGCGGCCTCCGGCCACGAGCGTCAGCCAGCCGAAACTGTCGGGGGTCGAGGCTTTCACCAGATACGGGTTGATGATCGGGGCCGAGATGATGATGTCCTTCTTCGTCCAGATGATGCCGCCCTTGAGCATCCGGAGGGGCTTGTTGATCTCGACGGACGAGTCGAAGCCGATGATCTGATTCAGATAGCAGGCCTTCTCGGTCTTCGGACCGTCATCCTCCTTGTCGATGAACTCGTCCTCGAAGAAGGGGAATTTGGCATCGCCGAACAGCGGCAGCGCTTCGCCGTTCGAAGTCTTTTCATTGATATAATAACTCGTTCTTTGTTTCAGCGCGTCGAAGTATTTGGCGTCGACCCGGATCGCATTGATCTTGCCCGAGTAATGCAGATGCTCGTCATCCTTGAACTCGTAATCGGATTTCATCAGGTCGCCGGGCCCGGACGGGAGATACTTGTTCGACGGCACCGCCGTGTTCCAGGGCTCGACGGCGGAGGGCTTGGCGAGATTCTGGAGCACGGTCATGTAGGGGCTGTTGGTGAGATGCGGACGAAGAGGAGGGCCGACGGACGGGTCGCGGGCCGAGCCGTCGCGGTACAGGTCGAAGGGGATCGCGTGCGGGGATGGGGTGCCGCCGCCGGAAGGGGTCGAGACGAGGAGCTGGGAAAGGGCGTCCCGCGCCTGGTCGATCCGATCACCCGAGAAATTCGCGAGCCAGGGCTCGAGATCGTTCTGCCAGAGGTCCGTGAGATCGCTCTGGGCAGTCATCCATCGGATCGGCCAGATGTTCTTCTCGACCAGGAAGGCCATGGTTCGAAGGAACTGCCGCTCGACCCGGCCGAACAGCAGCGTGGGCGTGCACATTGTCGGCGTTCCGAACAGGTGGAGGGCGCTGGCCTTGAACTTCGAGGTGTCGATGTGGCCGAACACCATCTGCCCTGTACCGGGCGGCGCCTCGAGCTGGTTGATCTCGATCGGATTATTCTGGCCGATATACCGGAAATACCCGTAGTCGACGTAGCTGATTTTCAGCGCGGGCGGGTCCCCGTCCGTGATGCCGGGGAACTTGGCGTTCAGCCAGCCGCCCCAGGCCGAAGAACCGCGCCAGCCGAGGGATTTCGGCGTGTAGTAGAGATGGAAGAACTCGCCGTATTTCTTGTGGTGCTTGGTGTCCGATGCATCGTCGGGCATCCCGCCCATCGAGCCGGCCATGATGTTGAGCCGGAGCGTCTTGTCGCCCGAGTAGCCCGAACCGAGGTACACCCAGCCGTTCTGGACGAACGAGTCGGCCGAGGTCACGACCGGGTTGACGTCCCGGTTGAGGTAGTTCACATCCCCCAGCGTCATCTTGTTTCCCTTGATCCGCTGGTTGAACAGCTGCAGGGGCGGCTTCTGGTCGAGAACGGTGCCGTCGTCATAGAACTTCTCGAGACGGTTCACCTTGTCCGGTTCGAGAGCCGCCCCGCCCGGCGAGAACAGCGTGAACCGATGGAACGGAGCCGCGAACAGCCTCGTCAGAAGAAACTGCTTGCTGATCTTGCAGTGCTTCGAGTGGTTCCGGTGGGTGACTTTCACATCGGCAGATATATATCCGCGTCTTTCGAACGGCGAGTTTTCGAGGCCGGACAGGAGAAGGGGGAACTCGTTCTTGTCGGGAACCTCGACGCTGTAGGTGACCTTGATGTCCAGCTCGCCCCACCGCGACTTGAACTCCTCCTTGATCTTCTTGACGACGTCGAGATTGCTGATGATGCTGTCATACGAAACGTCTTTGATCTTGCCCTTGTTGTTGAACACCATGTCGATGATGTTCTGCTCGGATTTCTTGTCGTAGGTCTCGAAATCGCGCTGAAGCTTGCGGACGGTGAGCCGGCCGATCGCGGTCGCGACCTGGTACAGCCGTTCGTTGATCGAGGCGCGGGCCGTCAGCCCCGTTTCGTGCCGCACCCGTCCGACCATCGAGGCGAAGAAGATCGTGACGAAAATGATGCAGACGATCACGACGACCAGCACCATTCCCTCGCGGCCGAACCGAACCTGTCTCATCGCGACTGCTTCCTCAACTGGTGCATCAGCTTCCCCACCCGCGCATTCGTCGGATCGAGATCGACGGTGCGCTGCAAATGCGTGCGGGCCGTCTCAGGCTCGTCGAGAATCAGGTGGCACAGTCCCAGGTGGAACTGGATCGTCGGATTGAACGGATAATCGCGAGCGGCCTGGGCAAGATAATCCCGGGCAGAAATGTAATCGCCCTCCTGGGTGAACAAGGCGCCCAGAACGACTTTTGCCGTCTTCGTGTCCTCGGCGTCGGGAAACCGTCCGACCATCTCGAGCAGCAGCTTTTTCGCCTCGTCGCGCCGGTCGAGATGGAGGAGCACCTGGGCTTTCTCGAGGATCGCGTTGGTGTCGGCCGGGTCGATCTCGAGAGTTTTCTGGTAATAATCGAGGGCGTGGGTGAAATCCCCTTTGCGCCGGTAGGCGTCGGCGAGGTCGTTGTGGGCGTTCGAGTCGAGCGAATCGAGTTCGGTGGCCTTGCCGTACTCACGGATCGCATCCTCCGTCCGGCCGAGATCGAAGTAGGCATCGCCGAGCCAGTTGTACAGCAGGGCGCAGTCGGGGGAAAGGCGGATCGCTTCCTTCAGATTGAAAACCGACTCGGTCACGAGTCCCTTTTTCCCATACACGATGCCCAAGCCTGCAAACGCAGGCGCAAACGCCCCGTCCCGCTCGAGGGCCTTCTGGTAATGATAGATGGCTTTGTCCAGAAGCCCCTTCTCGAAATAGGCCATCCCGATGGCGGTCAGGGCACTCGCCGGGTTGCGGCCCTCTTTCAGGCACTTCTGCGCCTTTTTGATGATCTCGTCCGGATGGAGAATCATGGATTCATTATACCATAACAGTCAGAAACGCCCGCGAATCTGGCTATACAGACGGCTCAACACCGGATGCCCGCGCAGCAGGAGCCCGACGGCAAACCGGAACAGGCCGGGTTTTTTCACGGGGAACCGGTTGATCGCGAACGGGTCGCAGCCCGGAAGATTCGCCCCGGTCGAAGTCGCGAGGGCCGCGGCATAGCCGGCCGACGCGGCCTCGGCTCTGGAAACGTCATCGTGGGCGCCCCAGGGCCAGCAGAACACGTCGCAGCCCGGCTCGTGCCAGCGTGCGAAATACGCGCGGGACCGGACGAACTCCTCCCGGATCCGTGCTCGGCGCTCCTCATCGGTCTCGATATCGAACCAGCCGGTGTCGAGCAGTTGGCCCTGGAAAAACGTGCCGTCGGCCGCGGTGAACTTCGCGGTTCGGGGCTTCCAGGCATTCACCACGAAAGCTGACGATCTGGGGAAAATCGGAAGTTGTTTCAGCTTCGGCCGGTCGGGCCACGCGGTGGGAATCGCCCAGTGATCGTCGTCATCCGGATAAAAGCCGGTGATGCGCGGTTCCCGGAACACCTGCGCATGGTTCCATCCGTGGGAATGGACATCGACACCGCCGGCCACCAGTTCATCGAACTCGGATTCCGAAAGAAAATCTCCGGCTTCGCCCGCGTGTGCGGCTTTCTGCGCCTCGGTGAACGGGCGCATCTGTGGAGCGGGCGGCACGATGTCGGGACGGACGACGGTCGCCGTGGCGAACACCGTGGCACGGAAGCCAAGGCGGCGGAGGACGGGCAGCGCTTCGGTGAGGTTGTCGCGAAACCCGTCGTCGAACGTGATCGCGACGGACCGGTCGGGTGCCGGTGCCGTCCCCGTGACGTGGCCGACCAGTTCGCGCATCGTCAGGGTTTTCCAGCCATGCCGGGCGAGAAAGGACATCTGCGCATCGAACAGGGCGGTCGGGACGCTGAGATGGATCGGATCGGGCGCACCGACCCGGTGGTAATACAGGACGGGAACGGCGTTCAGCATGACGTGCCGATTCCCAGTTCCCCGTAGGCGTGGAGGGTGGCTGCGACCATGGCCCCGGCCGAGAAGGCGCGAACCGTCGCCTCGCGTCGGAGGGCAGCCGCGCGTGGATCCTCCGCCGTTCGCATGGCGAGAAGGGCGCAGGCGAATGATTCGGGGTTTCCGGGCTCGAACAGGCGCAGCGGAACGATGCCGTTCATCTCGCGGTTCGCCGGGATGGCGGAGGCGACGACGGGAACGCCCATGGCGAGCGACTCCCGCGCGGTACCCGAGAACCCCTCTTCATATGAGGCATTGATCGAGAAGCGAACGCGGGAAAACAACGCGGGAACGTCTTTTCTATACCCAAGAATATGTATTCTGTCGCGGACGGAAAGGGCTTCCCGTCTGGCCGGAAGAGCTCCCTTGTCGGTGCCGTGACCGGCGATGACGAGTTGGAGCTCGGGCCATGCCGGCGCCATGCGCTCGAACGCATCGAGCAGCAGGTCATGCCCCTTGTTGCGACTGTAATTGCCGACGAGAAGGGCGGCGGGCGCCCCTTCGGGGACGGGCCAGGGGCCATCGAGAGGCTCGGGATGGGCCGGAGAGAACCGCTCGGTGTCGGTCGCCGAGTAGACGACGCGGATACGGCGGTCCGGCACGCCGGTCTCGTTCAGGCGATTGGCGACGGCCCTGCTGACCGCGATGTAGCCGCGAACGGCGGGGGTGCGGTATTTCACGAGACTGACGGGATTGAAATCCGGCCGGAACAGGACGCGCCGGGTCACGATCAGGCCGCGGAACCGATGGATGAGCGAGACGAGCGCCCACTGGGTGTGCGCCCAGGCTCGGTGGACGTTCACCACGTCGGGGCAAAACTCCCGGAACGCCCGGCACAACTGCATGATCGAAACCGGATGCAGCTCCCCGCGGTAATCATGGGGGGCGACGGCGAGCCCGGCGGCACGTGCGCGGCGTTCGAGTTCGCTGCCCCGCTGGCACAGCAGTCGCACGTCATGGCCGAGGCCGGCCTGACCTTGCGCGAGAAGCAGCGCCTGCTGCTGTCCGCCGCTCCAGGAATGCCCTTCGAGGGAGTGGATGATCCGCATGGTAGCATACTCTATCGGCCCCAGCCGCCCCCTGTCAAGATTCATCTCGCTCCGGCGAGAATGGACAACGAACCACAGAGTCACCGAGACACAGAGACAGGTGAACGGACCGCAGATCGAGGGCAGATGTGCTCCTCAACGCGTGGTGGCTTTTATGGGAGTAACCCGTTGGTGAATCGCGCCTTCCCTGGAGAATATCCGTCGGGTTGTACGGTCAGGGGAATGTGTGATACCTTGTCTGGTGCCATGAAACGACACGTGTTGCTTCTGATTCTCATGCTTTCCTGTATGACGCTCCCGTTCGCGGCCGGCTGCGGCGGGAAGAACGGCGAAGCGATCTCGGACGGCCCCTTCCGAGCCGGGATCGTCCCCGTTCGCATCACCCGCTCGAGCGGCATGCAGGACGGCATCTTCGGCTACGCCGGCGGAAGCGGCGTCACCGGCGGCTGGATCGAACGTCCCGAAGGAACCAAGCTGCTGAACTCAGATTTATATTTCGACGCTCCGAAAAACCAGTATCAAACAACATTATATAAAAACCAGAATTCCTTCGTTTCTGGTGATTATTTTTTGAAATATACCCTTGGTGGCGAAACGAAAAGCATTCCATATCCAGGCCTCTCATGGACACTCCTGCACACGACGTGGAATGATCATCCTCCAAGATATGACTATGATGCCTCGAGTCATATGTTGCGAATAATATTTGATCAGATATTATCAACTGGCAAAGTAAAATATTATATGCGCCTCAGCCGTGAAGGCACCAATTTTATTCTTTATGAAAGTATTCCACAGGAAAACACCGTTCAGTTGAACGAAATTGTTTCCTACGGCTCGAGCTCCTATCCAGAAGAGTATGAGATTCAGTTATTTGCGGATGTATACGAGAACGACGTGCTCAAAAACCGGTACATCCATCTGTTCACGAACGTCACCCTGAACTGATCCCGGGCGCATCTCGATGCGCCCCTACAGGCGATCTGCGTTATCTGCGGATTGGTGTCTTTCTCTGCGTCTCTGCGCCTCTGCGGTGAACCGTCTCCGGTTATTTGTCCCAATACCAGGCGAAATACAGATCGTCGGTGGTCGTGTACGGCGATGAGAGGGCCGATTCCGTCGCGGCGCACTCCTCTTTTTTTCCGAGGGTCCGACGGGTGTCTCCGGGGCCGGTGATATCGGCCGAACCCCGCAACACGGCGATACGCACCACGTGGCTGGCGACCTTGACGACATACAGGCCGCTCCGGCATTCGGCGCGAGCGAAGGGCGTGATCAGAACGTGGATGGGGGCTGTATCCGAGGCATCATCGAACCGGAAGCCGGCCAATCCTGACGTGACTTCCCAGGCATGCTCATCGGGGTGCCGCAGCCGTGTGTCTTCACGAAGCCGGACCTGTGAGGAGCCGGGGCCGGAAATCCGCGTCTGACCGTCCGTTCCGGTTTCGAGGCGGTCTCCGGCCAGCAACACGGTGCCGGATGCGCTCGTCGTGATGCTGCCCGTCGATGTGGCAACACGCCATTCCCCACCTGGAATCACCTGTCCGCTTGCCGGCACCGCCCAGGCGAGAACGAGTGCCAGGGCTGCGCCGACAAGCGGAGAATCGAAGCGTCGATGCATTTACTCGGGCTTTTTGATCCTGTACAGGTGCACCGACCGGTCTTCCCCGTCACCGATCGCGACGATTCCGTCGGCACGAACCGCCACGGATGTCGGAATCCACTGACGGCCGCCGGCAGCGGGCTGAATCGACATCAACGTCCGACCCGAGGGATCGAACCGCATCACGCGATGGCCTTCCCCGTCGGCCACCCACGGACAGCCCCAGGGGTCGATTTCGAGCGCAAGGGGCTCTTTCGCCCCGGTCAGGAATGATCCGAGAGGCTTGCCGTCTCGCGAAAACTTCTGGATGCGGCCGCTCTTGCCCTCGAGGACCCAAACGACGTCGTTCCGGATGCGGATGCCGACCGGCTCCATCAGGTATCCGTCGAGCTCGCCCTTCTTCCCGAATCCGCCGCGGTACACGCCGTCGAGGCCGAACCGCAGAATCTTGGTGTTCCCGCGGTCCGTGACCCAGACCTCGTCGCCATCGACGCAGACGCCGTGAGGCAGATCGAGCTGGCCGTTTTTCGTGCCCCAGGTGCCGATATCGCGCAGGAAGCTTCCCTGGAGATCATACTGGTGCACGGTGTGGGCCGAGGTGTCGGAGACGAAGATGCCGGCCGTGGCAACGGTGATTTCGATCGGCAGACCGAGCATGCCGGGGCCTTTTCCCTTCTTGCCGAGCGACGTGAGAAGCTGGCCGTCGTCAAGGAAGCGGAGCAGCCGGCGGTTCTGGCTGTCGACGACCCAGAGGGTGCCGTCGGGAGACCAGGTCAGGCCTTTCGGCCAGCTGAACGCGTCGTTCTGGCTCCCCTCGCCTGCCGCAAACTTCTTCAGCACCACGAGTGTGGCGGTCGGGCCCGGATCGGGAACGGGTATGATCGGGGGGAGAGCCGGTATCGCAAGCGTCGGGCGTGTCGGGGCCATCGTGGATGCGGCGGCGGGCGGTTCCGGGATGGGCGCCGGCGGCGTGGCCGGAGCCGCAGGATGTTCGATCGGAGCGGCGGCAGAGGCGGCAATCGGGAGCGGGAGCGGCTCCGTGAAGGTCGAAACGGAAACGCTGGTCGTGCGCGTGGCAACGATCGGTGCAGATCCCGATGCCGGGGTGGGAACCGTCACGGAGCTGGTCGTGAGCGTCGTTTTCATCACATCGACCGGGGCCTCGACCCCGGAAATACGTGCCTGGATCAGAGCTTCGAGGGGCTGAGACGGATCGCCCGCCGCTTCCCGGGGTATCATGACCGAAAACCGCCAGGGCTGGCCGCGATACTCGATCCCGTTGATGTTGCCGAAAGGCGGCAGGGAGGCATTCACGTCGAGGCCGATCCGTTCGATTCCGCCGCTTCGCACGACGATGCGGGTGTGGTCGAGCCGGACCACCTGGCCGTCCTCGCCGGGCATCAGTTCGGGAACCGGCGGCCAGGTGATCTCGAGCCGCGCGTTCTGCTCCGTATCGCGCGTGAGGGACATCCGCACTTCCGGGAACGTCGCGAAGGAGAACGTGGCCAGAGCGGCTTTGGTGATCGGATCGCGGGCTCGGATGTGATACACGGCACCGTTCGTCAGGCCTACCGGGATGAACCGGATGCCTTCGGGACCCGACGGGAAATACTGGCCCGGCGCAGGCTGCTCCGAACCGCGGGCGTCGAGGAGAAACACGTTCATGGCCTCACCGAGCGCAAGACCCGACGGAATTTCACGGCCAAGGCGGATTTCGACGGGCTTGAAGGGATCCGCGTAACTGCCGGCGGCCGGCAGCACGAGAACGGGCGCGGCGCCGGCATGAGGCGCGGGAGCTGGGTGGGCGTTCATCGCAGGCGCCGTCTGGGGGGGCGTGGCCGGTTGCGGAACGGAAACCGCCGGGACCGGAGAGGCCGAGGCTGCCGGCGGGGGTTCTACGGCGGGCGGCTGCAGGAGCGGCGGGGCGCTCTGGGTGATCTGGATCGCGTTGGATGCCGGCGTTGCCGGGATGGCACCGGTGTCGAGAACGCGCAGCGTGAATCCGATTTCCCCCTTCGCGCCTGCGACCGGCTTCACCTTGACTTCGTAGATTCCGGGCTCGACGAGGTCGATCGGTCCAAGCCCCTGGTCGTTCCGGAACGCGATGCGGGTGTCGGAGGTCAGAATGAGCTCGACGGTCCGGACCGTGTCGATCGGGTTGCCCTGCCTGTCGACGAGAGCGAACGTCACCTGTCGGGGTTTGTCCACCAGCATGTAGTTGCTGATCGCGGCTTCCGGCGGTCGGTCTTCCGGAAACATGCCCGTGTATTCATACCAGGGGGCGGCAAACGTGGATGTAGCAAACGAGAAGAGAAGAACCAGAGCTGCAGACAGGCGTTTCATCGTTTTCATCTCCATCGATCAGACTGGACAACCCGATGCGTCAACGGTTTCGCGAACGATCGGATTGCCGATCCCCGATCAACGCAGCCAGACCGAGTTCGGATAATATGTCCGGAGGATTTTCCAGACCGACTGAGCCTCGATGTAGCTGCGATGGCTCTGATACAGATCCGCGAGAAGGGCGAGGGCGTGCTGGGCACGCAGAGAATCGGGCCGGCCCGTCAGGTAGGAGAGCAGCTGGTCGACGGCCTTGGTGGGGAACATGTCCTGGAGGGCGAGAGCCATCAGAAGCTTGCGATCCTGGTCGCTCGTCATCAGGAAGAACGGCCGCAGGATGTCCTGCATCATTTTCTTCTCCCTGCCGGAGACGGCCTCCCCGGCCTTTTCGATGTGTGCCCAGGAGTTCATCCGGTTGTCGGCGAGAGCGAGATAGACGGCCTGCATGGGAAGCCCGCGAACCGCCCGGCTGCTCCGGAAGGTATCAAGCAGGTCGGAGAGATCATCCTTTGCCCCGATATACCCGGCATTGATCGCTTCCAGTTCCTGGAGAAGCCCCTGGGTGATGACCGGCAGAACGCCGTTGTCATAGGGCAGCAGGGTTTTGTGATCGATCAGGATGCTGCGGAGAGCGGTTCTGAACTCAGCCTTGTCGAGGTTTGCGGGCGTCAGCTTCTCGAGATACTCTTCGATCTGACGCCTCGCGGCCCATTCGGGAATCGCGCGCAGACCGTCGAGATACGTCCGGGCGCGGGGTTCGTCGCGCAGTTCATACCGACAGACGGCCGCAGCCTGGAGCAGAGCACGACCGCGCAGTTCGGGTTCGGCCTCGGGGAAATCGCGCAACAGGGCGGTGAGCCGCTCGAGCCGCTGGTTCGGAGCGAGGTGATGGCGGTGTTCACGAACGGTGCCGAGGAACGAAACCTCGACCCGGTGAAAAGCCGGCTGCTGCCGATCGAGCCGCTGGATCAGCTCGAGGGTGGCTTCGGGGGCCGCGGCGCCGAAGTATCCCTCTTCGAGAGACTCCTCGAGCGCACGGACGGCCGAGTCACCGGTGAGACGGCCGGCCCGCACCTGCTCGAGTGCCTCGGCAACGAAGGCGGATCCCTTCTCGAAGCGCTTGCGGTCGCGGCGAACCCGGCGGCTGGCGGGCATGGAATCGAGCCAGGTCTCGGCAGAGCGGTATTTGTGGGCCGTGAGGTGGCCGTCGAACTGGAGGGTGGAAAGGCGTTTCCCGTGCCGGCTGCCGGGAATCGCGGCGGCCGAGGCGATCGAAGCTTCGGCTTCGCCGGGCATCCCCTCGGCATACTCGAGTAACGCTTTGCGCAGATACACGTCGGAGAGATACCGGCCCTTGGGATAAAGCGCAATATATGTATCAATGGCTATTCTTACTTCGGGGAACAGGTCGGGGTGCAGGCACCGCGTGGCAAGAGCGAGGCCTTCGGCACGTTCCCGGGCGGAGCATTCAGGCTTCGTCATCGCGAGGGCGGCCTGGAATGCTTTCCGATAGAGGGTGCCGGCCTGGTCGGGGGCCGTCGCGCTGAGTCCCGCGGCCTCCTTGACGAGGTTCGAAACGCGGAGCGCCTCGGAAGAAGCCGCTGAAGCGGCTGCCGGCTGCCCCATACAGATGGCGGCGGCAAGGACGAGGGCGAGGCCGATGGGGGTGTTTGAGATCCTGCTCATGATTCTTCTCCTCCCTGTGGTTTCTGATCACTCGGGCCGGCAGGCGGTTTCTCCCGCATGCCGGGTTTCTCGTTCCTGTTCCTGCGGTTCCGGTCACGCCGGCGTGAGCGGGGCGACGGACCGCCCTCCTGCCCTTCCGGGCGGCGCGGTCCCTGCGTCGCGGGAGCCCCCGCCGCGGGCCCCTGGCCGGCAGTCGGTTCGGATCCGGCCGGCTTGGCCGCCGCGTCACCGGGGGCTTCCGTCTGGGGACGGGGCCTGGCAGACGCGTTCTGGGGCTTCTGCCCCTGGGGACGGTCACGGCGCGGACGCCGCTGGTCGCCACCGCCCGGTCGATCGCCCCGTCGGGGTTTCTGGGCGGGAAGCAGCACGTCTTCCCCGGCGGCGATCCGTGTGAAGGCCTCGAGGATATCGTCGCGCCCCTGGCTCGTCTGGGTCGAGAACATGACGGCCGGGGCATCGGCGTGCAGATCTTTGAGGATCTGCCGGAACATCCGGAGCTGCTGCTGGTTCGAAAGCTTGTCCGCCTTGTTCATCACCGCCATGTACCGGAACCCGCGATCCTGGATCCAGCGGAACATCTGCTTGTCGAGCGAGCTGGGGGCATGGCGCATGTCGAGGATCTGGATGACGGCCTTGAGGGCCGGACACGACTCGAAGAACTCGTCCATCATTTTCTGGATCCGTTCCCGCGTCACTTTCGACGCCTTCGCGTAGCCGTACCCCGGAAGATCGACGATATAGAACGCCTCGTTGAACTGGTAGAAGTTGATCGTCAGGGTTTTTCCCGGCGTCGAGCTGGTTTTGGCGAGTTCGCGCCGGCCGGCGATCGTATTGATGAGCGAGGACTTGCCGACGTTGCTGCGGCCGACGAGGGCGATGATCGGCAGCCCGTCGGTCGGAAGCGCATCCTTCGAGGTGACGCAGGCGCTGAAGATGGCCGAAGTGACTTGCACGGTCATACCCTGGTGCTCCGTTTCCGGTGCGTCTTCGACGCAATTTCCCGTTTCTCGCGGCCGAGATCTTTCAGCCGTTTCTTCTTGCCCGCCTTCTCGCCGAACGGATACCCCGGGAACTCGAGCGGGGTCTTCTTCGGCTCGCCTTTCAGCGCGAGCGCGAGCACTTCCGAGGCGCTCTTCACGCGGGTGATGTTCATCACCTTCCGGATCTCCTCGGGGATCTCGGTGAGATCCTTCTCGTTTTCGACCGACAGGATGATGTTGTGGATATTGTGACGGTGCGCCGCGAGCAGCTTTTCCTTGATGCCGCCGACGGGAAGCACCTTGCCCCGCAGCGTGATCTCGCCCGTCATGGCGACGTCACTGCTCACGGGAACCTCGTTCAGGGCCGAATATATAGCAGTAGCGATAGCTATACCCGCCGAGGGGCCGTCCTTGGGAATGCCGCCCTCGGGGAAGTGCACGTGCAGATCGATCTTGTCGTAATCGATCGGCCGCATGCGCAGCTCCTCGGCATGGCTGCGCAGATACGAGATGCCGGCGTGGACCGACTCCTTCATCACGTTGCCGAGCGAGCCGGTGAGGATGATCTTGCCCCGGCCCGGCATCACGGCCACCTCGATCGGGAGGATCGTGCCGCCGACCTCGGTCCAGGCAAGGCCGGTCACGACGCCGATCTCGTCGCGCTCTTCCTTCTTGTCGAGGTGGAAGGTGGGCACGCCGAGATACGCCTCGACGTTTTCGGCCGAAACGACGATCTGACCGATCGCATCCCGGGCCGCAACCTCGGCCTCGGTCAGCTTCGGGGTCTTCCCCTCGGCCGCCGGCTTTTCCTTCGATTCTTTCGGTTCTTTCGGCTCTTTCGACTCCCTCGCGTTCTTCGGCTCGGCCGCAACTTCGGCCGCCGCCTCCCGCTCTTCCTTGTCGTCGTTGTCCGCGGCCTTGATGTTGGCCTTCTGCAGCTTGAAGATGATGTTGCGCGCGACCTTGCGGCCGATCGCTGCCAGCTCGCGTTCGAGGCTGCGCACGCCCGACTCGCGGGTGTATTTGCGGATCACGTCGATGATCGCCGAATCCTCGACCTTCACTTCATACTTGTCGATGCCGTTCGACTCGAGCTGCTTGGGCACCAGGTATTTCTTCGCGATCTGCACCTTCTCCTCTTCGGTGTAGCCGGGCAGATATACGATCTCGAGACGATCCTTGAGGGCGGGCGGAATCGTGTGGGGCACGTTCGCCGTCGTCAGGAACAGCACCTTCGACAGGTCGAAGGGCGTCGCGATGAAGTGGTCCGAGAAGGTGTAGTTCTGCTCGGGATCCAGCACTTCGAGAAGCGCAGAACTCGGGTCGCCCCGGAAGTCCATGCCCATCTTGTCGATCTCGTCGAGCAGGATGACGGGGTTGCGGGTGCCGGTATCGCGCAGGGCCTGGATGATGCGGCCGGGCAGCGCGCCGATGTAGGTGCGGCGATGCCCGCGGATCTCTGCCTCGTCACGCATGCCGCCAAGCGAGATGCGGGCGAACTTGCGGTTCAGCGAACGCGCGATCGAGCGGCCCAGCGAGGTTTTGCCGACGCCGGGAGGCCCTATGAGGCACAGGATCGGCCCCTTGATCGACTTCTTGAGTTTACATACCGCGAGATATTCAATGATCCGTTCCTTGACCTTCTTCAGGCCGAAATGGTCCTCGTTGAGAATGTTCTCGCACTTCTCGATGTCGATGCGGTCCTTCGACTGCTTCGCCCAGGGCAGCGAGACGAGCCAGTCGATATAGTTGCGCGACACCGTCGCCTCGGCCGAGCCGGGCGGCATCTTCATCAGCTTGTTCAGTTCCTTGTCGGCCTTCGTCCGGGCGTCCTCGGGCATCTTCGCCTTCGCGATGGCTTCTTTCAGCTCCTCGAGCTCATCGCCGCGGTCCTCGCCCTCGCCAAGCTCTTTCTGGATGGCCTTCATCTGCTCGCGAAGATAATACTCCTTCTGGATCTGCTCCATCTGTTTGCGCACCTGGCCGCGGATCTTCTTCTCGACCATCATGATCTCGAGCTCGCGGTTGAGGATCGTGGCGATCTTCTCCAGCCGCGCGCGCGGCTCGAACGCTTCGAGGATCTCCTGCTTCTCCTCGACCTTCAGTGTCAGGTGGGCGGTGATGATGTCGGCCAGCCGTCCCGGCTCCTCGACGTTGTTCGCCACCATGATCACTTCGAGCGGAATCTTCTTGTTCAGCTTCACATACTGTTCGAACAGGCTGATCACGTTCCGCATCAGCGCTTGCAGCTCGACGGTCTTCTCATCGGCGATCATCACCTCCGAGACGTCCACTTCGAAACACTCGTCCTCTTTGAGGAACCGGTCGATCTTCACGCGGGTCGTTCCCTCGACGAGAATCTTGAGGATCCCGTCGGGAAGCTTCAGGAGCTGAAGGATCTCGGCGACCGTGCCGGTCATGTAGAGATCGTCGACACTCGGATCGTCGGTCTTCGGGTTCTTCTGGGCGCAGAGAATGATCTTGCGATCCTTCATCATCGCTTCCTCGATCGATCGGATCGACTTCTTCCGGCCGACGAACAGCGGAACGACCATGTAGGGGAAGACGACGACATCGCGCAGGGGGAGGAGCGGATACGTACCGGTGATGCCTTCCCGGCCGGAGCCGGAAGGAGGAGTTGCGGGATTGGTGGGATGATCTTCGGATGCGGTCATTCGTGTATTCCTCCTGCTGGATTGTTGGAACGGAGCACAATTATACGATAAGATACAATATACTCGTGGGAACCGGGGCTGCCCGGATTGTCGGTCATACGGTGCCTCCGACGGCCGCCGGGGCTGCCTGCTTTGCCGCACTCGCAAGGAACGGGAGACGGCGGATCTGCCGGCGAAACCGCTGAAGCAGCGAGACCCGGCGCCGGACGTCGGGCGTCTCGGCGAGCGTTTCGGGCAGATCCATGAGGCAAGCCTCGGCTTCGATCCGGCCGGCGGCGAGCTCGGCGTAGATGCCTGTGAGGGAAAGACAGAGGGGATGTTCCAGCTTTTCGAGACGGGCTTCCAGCGCTTTTTCCGGGGCAGTCTCGGCCGGATACGGGAGGCCGGAATCGGAAAGCGTCGAGAGCCGGCTGTGAAGCCGCTGAAGAAGAGAGCGGAGCAGGTCCGTTTCGGGCGGCGGCCCTTCCTTCCAGGACCGGGCGGCCGAAAGAACCGAGGCGGGGTCGAGCCGGTCGCCCGACACGAGCCAGCCGAATCGTTCGATATCGAGCCCCTCGCGATGGAGCCTGCGGCCGATCGCCTCACGCCAGATCGCTTTCGGCACCTGGGTTTCGGGAAGATCGGTCACCCGATGGATATCGACCCAGACATCTCGTGCGTCGAGAAGCCCGACGATCCGGTCGGCGAGCAGCTCCCGCTCCTGGTCGGTGGCCGCCGAACGGAGCTTCGACACGAGGCCGGCAAGCGCACAAAGAAGCGCCGTCCGGCTTTCGGGAAGGATCTCGCGGCCGGCCCAGCAGCCTGCCGTATCACGGAGGATCGCGACCGTTTCCGCGGGAAGCCCCTGGGCTTCGGCAACGAGCGGCAGCATCTGGCCTGCAAGCGCGGGAAACCGCCGGACCGTCGCAAACCCGTATTCCGACATCGTCAGGAGGATGACCCGGTCGATGAGCGACTCTTGCGCTTCCGGGGCAAGACCAGGCATGGCACGCAGCTCCTGGGCTTTGCGCGAGATCGTGAGGGCTGCGTCATACAAGGTTCCCCCGCCGGAAGCCGTCGGAAGAAGCCGGAGACCGGCCGCAAGCTCATCCAGTGGCCTGGATCGGTCTTCTTTCCAGAGATCCGTGGCGTGACGGATGCGCGCACCGACTTCCCGCGTGCGCACGTCGATCTCGTTCGGGGAAAGGCCGCGTTTCTCGACGAACCCCACGATCCCCGTGGTCATCCCGCCCCGCGAGGATTCGATCGGCAGGTAGGCGGGGGATTCGCCGAGGATCTGGAGATACACCGGCTCGGGCAGCACGCCGGCGACCTCTTCGGCCAGGGTCAGGGTCACGGCCTGCGGCCGCTCGACCTCGAAGGTAATCCGGTCGAGGAGCTGGCGCTCCTTGCGGATCGTACCCCCCGTGGCCACGATCGACTGAAAATGGGATTCGATCAGCTTCTGACGATCGGATGGGAGCTGGCTCAGTCCCAGCCCGTTCATGATCCCTGGATACTCGGCTGCCGTCGGAACGCTGATCCGGCGGAAGACGCCCCCTTCAAGGAGGCCGGTATCGCGTCCCGGAGTGACCCCGTCGACGCTGCACGTCAGGAGACGGTCGTCAAGCAGGGTGCAAAGGTAGGCAGGAGGCTGCGGAAACACCATTTCGGGCGCCCAGGGCCGGCAATTCCACGGGAAGGCGGCAATGAGCGCCGGCAGAAGCTTCGGAATCAGTTCCGAGACGGGCTTGCCTTTCGTGCCGCGGCGGGCGAACAGGTATTTTTCCCCGTCCACATCCTTGATGAACAGGTCTTTCGACTCGACGCCCTGGGCGGAGGCGAATCCGTGCGCGGCGGGCGTGGGAAGGCGGTTGAAGTCATAGGCGACGGATGCCTTGGGACCCCGCACCTCGGTCGTCTGATCGGGTTGGGCATCGGGGATGCCGTCGACGAGCAGGGCGATCCGCCGGGAACTGACCCAGGCGCGCGCGCGGGCGGCCGGAAGCCGCTCACGGGAAAAGATCCCCAGAGCGAGCTGTGGAATATCCCGGAAGTCACGGCCGAGAGCTCCGAATGGGAGCCCCCAGAAACCGGCTTCGAAGAGAAATGCGTGCGGCAAAAAGATTCCCCGAAGAGAGAGATACGAGGCCGAAGCATTATATCCGGGGGGTCCGGGGAAATCAAGGAATGATTGGAGAGGTCGAAATGGGAGTATCGATCACGAGCGTCGCCGTTGCGCCAGGGAATGCCGCCACGGGGCCTGCGACCACGAGCCACTTCCCTCCCAAGCCGTGCCTGAGCCGGAACAGCTCGGTTTCTCCGTCTCGATTCAGCGGATGGGCACCGGGAAGCTTTTCGAGAAGCCGGACAGGGAACCCATTTTCGTCGATCGGGAGGATCGAGATCCGGAATCGCAGGCCGGCCTGCTCCACCCCCGGGGGCACGACGATCGTGCGGTGCACCAGACGGTTCGTCACCAAGCCTGCACGGTGAATGTCGTGCCCCGTTTTCCCGCCGGCCTCCTGGAATCCTGTTCCTGCGCGATCGGTCAGCTCCGCCGCCAGGATGAACGGCGTGCTGCCGGACGCGGCCTCGACGAGGTACCGGTAGTGGATGACGTCGTTCGGCCCCGGTGCCGAAAGAGTCTCACGTCCGGACCGTTCGCCCATCGGATACCAACGGATTTGAGGATCGCACCAGACGCGTATTCCGGGTACCGCATCGACGGGTGTCCACGATGCAGGGGGCATCACGGGGGTATTCACGAGTTCCTGGGGCTGAATATGCCAGAGGTATCCCCGAGGCTCGACGCGGAACCGCTTCCCGAGAACATCGACGGCGTCCGGCGGATACACGAGCGAGCCGAACATCCGGTTGCGGGAGACATCGGAGGCGAGATCTGCCGCATCCGCGTCGGTAATGGCGTCTACAAGGCGAATGCCGATATCCGGGCGGAACCCACGCACCAGGCGCAGATAATAAAATGGCCGGAACTCGATATCGTTGTTCATCAGCAGCATCGAGCCGGGAGGGGCGACGGATGCCAGCCGCCGGGTGAACTCCTCGGGTTCGCGGGTTCTGGGCGAGATGCCGGTCGCGCCGTACACGACGGAAAGCAGCGTGATCGCCGCCAGCACGAAGGTCCCCCCGTTCCAGGGGCGGGAACCGGCGATCGACAGCGCGACGGCGGCGAGGCCGGCAATGCCCATCAGGGACGGCAGCAGCATGGTCTGGGCTTCGAAGGCATTGTAGTTCAGGACGAAGCCGGAGTTGACGAGAACGATCCAGAGGCATGCCAGGGACGGACGCCCCATGCGTTCGAGCGGTCGGCGGAAGAAGAGAGCTGCCAGCGCGGCTCCCGCTATGATGGGCACCATGATCCCGGCGCCGATGACGGTTTCCCACCACCCGCCGAGGCGCAGCAGGAGCTCCTCAGGACCGAAAACCCCAAGAGCTTTCCGGTAATCTTCCCCGGAAAAGAAGCGCCAGAATCCGTCAAACCCTCTGCCGATCAAGGGGTCGATCAGCACGCGGCGTTCGTTCTGGAGCCGGATGTAGAGATCGAGCGCCGGAAGCGCTCCCGCGGCTCCGCCCGCAACAAGTCCCCACCCCCCCCGCGAGGTGATGCGCTGCCTGAAACACGAACCCCGGAGAAGGATGAGCCCGGACACCCCGAGGAGCAGAAAGGTCGGTCGATGGGTCACGCCGAGTGCCAGGGTCAGGCCGGCCATGAGACCGTGCCAGCCCGTGACCGGCCCCTCGCGGCAGGCATTCGCGGCGAGCAGAAAGGCGGCCAGAAGGAGACATTCGAGGGTATATACTTCCGACGAGGTTGCCTGTTCCCAGAAAACGGGCACGGCGGCGAGCCAGATGCCGGCGCAGAGGGCCGCCCGGCGGCCGATCCCCCACGCCGTCAGCCAGGCTGCCCACAAGGCGGCGGCGAGGGCGCCGAGGAGGGCCGAGAGAAGATTGACCCGCCAGGCCGGTTCCCCCCAGGGCACGAGATCGATCGCGAGGCGGGCGAGCCGCGTGAACAGCGGATATCCCGGGGAATGCGGAACGTCCAGCGTCAGGGCGGCGGTGACGAGTTCCGGAGCGTTGTACCAACCGATGCCGGGCTGAAGCGTCGGCAGATACAGCAGGAGCGCCGCGATGAAGACGGCCGCACCCGCCTGCAACCCCGGGCGGTTCAGCATTTGTCGAGCAGGGAGAGCATCGCTTCGCGCTCCTGCGAGTCATCCGGGAACACGAACACCGAAAACGTCAGATCGGCATCCCTCCCGTGGGACTCGCGGAACCCGACCAGCAGCCGATCGAGATCTTTTCTTATCCGTCGCTGGAACGCCCCTGCCCCTTCGCGATCCGCCTCGCACAGCAGGATGACGGCCTTGCCTTCCCCGAGCCGCGCCGTCAGGTCGGTGGGCCGCTGGTGCGTTGTGAAGACGCGGCCGACGCCCCCGACGAGCTGTTCTCGCGCCTCGTCGGCGGCGGGGCCCGGCGGGAGCGAGGCGGGCGCGACCGAACAGCCCGCGACGACAAAGGCCAGATGGAAGTTCTCCTTCTTCGCCTTCAAAAACTCGGTGGCCATGCATTCGATGAAATAGTCTCTGGAATATAATTGCGTCGATTTGTCGATCATCTGGCCCTCGAACGAGCGCAGCTTCATGTTCGTATCGCGAAGCCGCTGGTTGAGCTCTTTCATGATGCCGAGGGCCACCTCGGGGTATTCCGAGATCAGCTCGCAGAAATCGTTCTTGCGCAACACGAGCAGCCGCGAGGCTTCGCGGGCCATCGCCGTCGCGGCGCGGGGCTTGTCGTCGTACAGGCCCATCTCGCCGAAAAAGTCGCCGGATTCGAACACCGCCAGGGTCTTGAACTTCGGAGGCAGTCCGGTGATGATGGCCACGCGGCCTTCGACGACGAGATACATGCAGTCCCCGAGCTGGCCCTCCTGGAACAGCACCTCGCCCGCGGCGAACTCCTCCTCGGTCACGACCTCGGCAACCATCCGCAGCTCCTGGCTGCTCAGGCTTTTGAAGATCGAAATCCGTTTCAGAAACAGTATTTTTTCGATGGTGATCATGTGTTCCACCTGATGTCGTGTCGTTTCATCGCGCCGCTCCCGGGGCGAGCCGCGCGAGGGTCCAGTCGGAAACCGTCGCGATGCCGCCTGCGGCGGCGTCCGTCTGCCGGATCTTCTTCACCGCCGCCGTCAGATCCGTGAGACCGACGATGCCGACGGTATAAATCGCCGCTTCCTTGAGCAGCGGATCGATCGAGACGAGATACTTGCCGATGACGAGGCGCGCGGTGCGGGTTTCGATCCCGAACGCCCGTCGCCCGTATTCCGAGATCTGTTCGAGCGGCAATCCCTCGAGAACGGGCAGGATATGGTAGATCAGGGTCCGCTCGCCCATCGTCTGGAGGGCTTCGATGGCGTTGCTCATCATCTCCTGGTTCGGCGAATACAGGCCCCGGAAGACGGTGCGGGCTTCCCGGTTCTGCTCGGGGGCGACGAGGGCGAGAACCAGCCGCAGCAGCGCCTGGGCCCGCTCACGCAGCGCCATCATGAGATACTCGGCCTCTTCAGCTGCCAGCTCTTTCTTCAGAGACAGCTCGTCGATCTTCAGCTCGTAGATGAGCCGGATCTGGGTGAATCCGAAGCGGGAAAGGCGATCCTGGATACTGGGATCCTGCGAGAACGTGAGGAGCCGCACGGCGCTTTCCTGGGCGTGCAGCGAGGCATGGGGATCGTCGAGAATCATCAGCAGGTCGGGAAGGATATCGGGGCCCCATCCGGATAGGGCCTCGAAGGCCAGCCGGCGGTTCCGGGGGCTCGCGTCCCCGAGGGCCTCGAGCAACAGATTCGCGCTCTGTCGCGCCTGCACCCGGCCGCAGATCTGGATCGTCAGGGTCCGGATCTCGCGGACGGGATCATGGATCAGGGCCTGGAGCATGTCGAGATGCTCATACACTTCGCCTGCCTGGACCATCAGGTTCATCGACCGCATCGCGGCGAGCCGAAGGCGCGGCTCGGGGCTGGTGAGGAAGGGGCGGAGGTTCACCCAGAACCGTTCGTCCCGCGTCATTCCGAGGGACTGGATGCCGAGGGCGACGTGCTCGGCATCCTTGTCATACAGCATGTTCTGCAGGACGAGAAGGGCCTTCATCATCTGGACGAGATCCCCGCCCCGCACGACGCCGGCTGCGGCCGTCGCCCGGTGGCGCGCGTCGGGGTGTTCGAGGAACCGGCACACGCGGTTGCGGATCTCGTCGTCGTGAGGATAGTTGATCAGGGCTTTCAGAGCCGCGAGACGCACGTCGTCACTGGGATTGTCGAGCGCCTTGAGCAGGAACAGCCGGGTGTCCGGGCCTGGAAACGCGTTCAGCTTCGTGAGCAGGATGACCTGGAGGGAGGTGCGGGTCGTGGCTGCCTGCCGGAGCAGGGCGAGCCGGGCCGATGAGCTTCCGTAGCGGATCAGGAGGTCGGCGGCCAGTTCCGCGACCTCGTCATTGTCGTCTTTCAGGGCATCGATCACGAGGGTCTGGGTCTGGGCATCGAGGGTGCCGAGATCTTTCTCGTCGCTCGCGAGGCTTTCGATCTGGGAGCGCCGGAGCAGCTCGATCAGGCTCCGGCTGTACACCTGGCGCTGGCCCCAGGCGAGCATGACCCATATGGCGGCCAGGGCCACGGCGAAGATGACGAACAGCAGCCGGTGTTCCTTCATCAGCATGATGAGGAGACCGGCGATGATCGTGCCGAGCGGGATCATGATCCCTTCGTTGAAGGCGATCGAACGGGCGCGCCGTTTGGCCGGGATGGCGTTGTAGAAGAGGCTGATGACAGGCTGGAACACCGCGCGTCGCAGCCCTTCCTGGTTGAACCGCGCGAAGATGCCGGGAATCAGGGAATACGAGGCTGCCGTGCCGAGAAACGCGAGCAGGGTCGATGCCGGGTAAAACAGGTTCGCATTGCTGACGCCGAGAGACTGGATGAGGCGGCCGGTCACGAGGCCCTGAACGGCGAGGGCCGCGAGATTCGAGATGAGGGTGTACACCCCGATGAAGCGCGCCAGAGCGGCTTCCCCGATGAAATGGGCGTTGAAGATGTCGCTGTACTGGTACTCGATGAAGTAGCGGCAGATCGTCATCATCAGCATCGAGGCGGCAAGCAGCATCAGCAGCGGCGTGGAAAAGACGGCCCGGGTCTCGTAGAACCACCGGTCGAGCCAACTCTCCCCGGCATATTTGGGGGCTTGTTCCTTTTCTTCACGCTTCCAGAGGGAGGCTTCGAGGCCCCGCCCCGCCGCGACGAACCAGACTTCCCCGATGCCCAGGAGAAACACCCAGATCCAGAGGAGATTGGCCGTGCCGAACGGCGCCGCGCACAGGCTGACGATGAGGCCGCCCGCCATCGAGCCGGCGACGGCCCCGCCCAGGATCATCGGGATCAAGCGCTTCGCATCGAGCGTGTTGAACTGGCCCGAAAGAAGGATGGTGAAATGCGCGGCGAGCAGCGTCGCGATGGCGTTCTGCGTGATATATAGCATGATATATCCGACCTGCATGCCGCCGACCGACCAACCGCTCGCGATCAGCAGGATGGAGCAGAGAACGGCCGAGACGGCCGCGACGGTGAGGAGAGACGAGAGGCGCCGCCGTTCGATCCGCTGCTGCAACTCCTCATAGAGCAGGCCGATGGGGATGGCGAACAGCGAACACAGGATGAACATGTACGGCAGGAACTCGACGCCGACCCGCTTGAGGAAAAGCGCCTCGCCGACGGATTCCCCGATCGTGAGGCCGGTCCAGATGAGCATGTTGAGCAGCCCGAAATAGACCAGATCGCCCCACTCGTCGGGGCGAATGTTCAGGAGCCGCTCGAGGCGTTCGCGCAAGGGTCCGGGGCCTCAGTTTCCGAGGGCGGAGAAGATGCCCTGCCAGTAGCCGATGATCCGGTATCCGACATACACGGCGACAATCAGGAACAAGAGGGCCGGCAATACTTTCATCAGCATCCCGACGCGGTTCGCCGCCTCCTGTTCGAAGAACGTGGCGGTTTTGTCGAGCATCTCGGGAAGCCGTCCGCTCTGCTCGCCGACGGTGATCATCTCGCGCAGGGTGCCCGGAAGACAGCCCGCCGTTTCAAGGCCCGAGGCAAGCCCCTTCCCTCCCCCGACATGCCGGGGCAGATGGGCAAGCTGCTTCTCGAGCCAGGGATTGCCGCACACCTCGATCGAGGTTTCCAGCGCCTGCACCAGCGGCACGCCGGCGGCGAGTCCGACCGAGAGGGTCCGGGTGAACCGGGCCAGGCCCGTCTGTTTCATCACGCCGCCGATGAACGGCAGATGGACGAGAACCGCGTCGACCGAGCCGGCGAGCGACGTGTTCCAGGCGGCGATGCCGGCGATGATCACACCGGCATACCCTCCGATATACAACAAGGCGGCAGGCACTCCCTCGCTCCAGGGCCGGCCGGCCTGGATGGCATTGATGATGGGGATCATGAACAACGCGACGCCGAGGACGAAGCCGGGATACAGCATCGCATTCACGATCTCCTGCTGGACGGACTGCTCGCGCTCCGCGTGGCGGGCCAGGGCACCGCATACCTTGTCGAGACAGCCGGCTTCTTCCCCGAAGCGGATGAAGCTGACGTGCATCTTCGTGAACGGCGCGCCCACCGAGGCCATCGCGCCCGACAAGGTCGAGCCGCGATCGACGCTTTTCGCGATCTGGTCCACCTTGCCGCGCAGCCGCCAGGGGATGTTCTCGGCTATCAACTGAAGCGCCCGCACGATCGAGACCCCCGAACCGAGCGTCGTTTCGAGCTGCAGGAACAGATTCCTCAGGTCACTCATGGCGGCTCCCCCTCATCAGAATTTCCAGTCGTATTTGACGCCGAAGCGCGTGCGGTTGCGGGGCTTCTCGACTTCGATGTTGATGAAGAAGCCCCTCGGAAGTCGGTACTCGAAAATATACGTTTTTTCGCCCTCGTTTGAAAGCGTTCCCTCGTAGGCAAGAAATATATTGCGTCCGATGTATTTCCCTACCCGCAGGAACGAACGGGTGATCCCCGTCGTGCGGTCGAACAGAGAACCGAAAAACACCTCGTCGAGGTTCAGCGCCGTCGAGATCGTCGAGCCGATCAGGCCGGAGAGATAGGTGTTCTTGAGGCCTTCGAGGACTTCTTTCTCGAACAGATCCTTCGCATCCGTCTGGCGGGCCTGCTCCATGCTGCGGCCGAGGGTGAGCAGAGCGATCAGATCGCTTTCGGCCAGCGGCGGCGACGAGTGCAGGCGCGGGGAGAACGAGGAGACCGTGCCGTCGAGGGTCAGATAGATCTGGGTGTTCTGCACGTTCGTGACGGATTTGATGTACAGATGCGGGTTGATCACCTCGTCCTCGCCGCCGAACCGAATCTCCCCCGTCTCGAGCAGGAACTTGCGCCGTTGGAAGAACAGCCACCCCTGCACGCTCTGGATCGAACCGGCAAGCCGGAACCGGTCGAGCGTCCCGAACGCGCTGAAGTCGCCGCGCATTTCGGCGTTCATGAACGAGTTCTTCACCCAGAAGTTGCGCGGAATCTCGATATCGAACCGGTAGTCCAGCTCCTCGAGCGGCAGCGGGAGCTTCGTCGTCGAGATCGCCTTCATGTCGCCGATCAGGGCGCGCCCCTTTGGGATCCTCACCCGACCGCGTACGACAGGCCGGTACAGCGAGCCGCCCAGATCAATCGACGCGCTCGCTCCCGACACTTCGACGGCATTCCAGTTCAAGTCGAGTTTCTGTCCGGAAAGATGGGCGTTGACCGCGCCGTTCCCGTCCTGGAAATCGACCAGCCCGGTCCCTTCGAGCACGCCGCGCCCCATCGTCGCGCGAAGCGGCTCGAGGCGAACGACCCCGTCCTTCGTCGTCAACCCGATCTGAACGTGTTTCAACGGCACCTTCATCCCACGCAAGCCGAGAACGTCGGCGGCGAGGTTCAACTCCCCGGAAACGGCGGGGGCACGGGGTCTGCCGAACAGGCGGAGGGACGCATGCATCGTTCCGCTCGCCTCGGCAAACGCTTCGGGGAGGAGAAGCGGAAGATCCTCGATCGGCCCGGAGGCGATCTCGATGGCGACATCGATGGGTTCGGAACCGGTTCCGCCGGGAATGGGCACGCGGCCGGTGATGCCGATTCCCGTGTGACGCAGGTTGATGTCGACATCCTCGAGCATGAGCATGCCGGGAGTCACTTCGATCCTCCCCGTGATCTCGGGAATCTTGCGGTTGCGGAATGCGAGATCTTTGACGTCGATGTCGGCATCCAGACGGAGACCAGGGAAGGAGCCGACGATACCGCCGTCGAACGAGAGGCTGCCGTCGGCCGTCCAGTCGGGAATCTCGAGCAGATTGCCGAGGGCCCTCAGCGAAAAATCCCTTCCGGTGAGGGTGAGCGCCGTCATTCCCGCGGGATCCCAGGTTCCCTCGGCACCGAACACGCCCTGGCGGTATTTCAGCTCGAACGAGCGCAGCTCGACGATCCCATGCTGGTAGAGCACCTTCATCGGACGGTTCGCGACGATGAGATCTGCTCCGCGACGGATCTCCATGGAATGTATATCAGAATCTATTCTATCAGGCGCGCCGGAGACCGCCCGGCCTTCGATGCGACAGTTGCCGGTCACCAGCAGATCGTTCCTCTGGAAGCTTCGGAAGCCGAACGCCGCTGGGAACGCGGATAGATCCGTCCGGTTCATCTGCACCTTGCAGGTATACGAATGTGCCCGGTCCAGGAGCATCCTGCCGGAGAGCTGGATGCCCATCCGATCGAACGAGACGCGGTTCATCGTCATGCCGCTCGGGTCGATGACGAGTTCGCCGCCGCCATTTCCCAGGATTCGGTCGCCGATGGCCAGGTCACGGGCAAGCAGGGTCAGCCTCCCGGTCGGCATGATCTCGTTCCAGACGAGCGTCCCGTCAGCCGTAAGCGATCCCCGAATCGGGGAATCGAGGCGCAGGAGGGTGCCGATGACGGCCATGTCGATGTCGCGGATCGAAACATCCCCGGCATACCAGGCATCCGACATCTGGTGCCCGTGCAGCGTGATCGTCCCATTCCCCGTTCCGGCGCTGACGGCGAGCTTCTGGAGCTGGTGATTCGACCAGACCCCTTCGATCGTCAGGCCGTGGAATGGCGCCGAAGCGACCAGAAGCCGGGGAGCGATCAACGAAAATCGCCAGCCATCCTCGCGCGGCTGATCGAGCCGCTCGAATGACGCATGGAACGTGCCGGAAGGAACGAGATCGGGTCTTGTGACGGGCAGCAGGTCCGCGAACATCGTCACATCCGCGTTCGCCACGTCGAACCGGGTCGCAACGAATCTTTTCGCGGGAATGTCGAAGCCGAGGGAACCGCGAATCTCGCCGCCGCCGGCGATCTCCGCCCCGAGATGTTCGAGGGTGAGAAATCGCTTCGATCCGGTGATTTTCGCCCGAAGAAGACGAACGGCGCGGCTCCAGAGGTGAATGCCTTCCGCCCACAGCTCCCCGGTGAAACGGGGGTCCGCGATAGAGCCGGAAAGATCGACGCGAAACTGACAACTTCCCGTAATCTCCTTCGGATCGAACCCGAGAAAACGAGCTGGAACGTGTGTTCCGCAAAGTTCCCCCGTCAGGGCTGCCGGCGAAAGCGATCCATCGAGTCGGATCGCGCTCTCCGAAGCGATGATGATTTCGGGCTTTTCGACGCACCAGTCGGTGCCGAAGACCGAAATCATCGCTGAAGCCCGTTCGGCATGGCGATTGCCGAACATGGGACGATCGATCGAGAATGCCCCGTCAAAGCTTGTGCTGGCCGGATGTTCGAGCGGAACGACAAGATGCCCTTCCCCCGAAATCCATCCCGTGACATGCGCTCCGAGCTCGGGAAGGATCGTCGAAGAAAGATGCTTCAGGCGGATATCCGATTCGACAAGATGGCCGGCAGGGGTCCATACGCCATCAGCCGCCACATGCCCGCCCCGGGAGAACGCATCTGCGGTGAACCTGACCCTCGCCCCTTCCGTTGTTGCGACGAGTCTGGCGGTATCGACGGGGATCCGGTCTATCATCCATCGCGAAATCTCCGTTTCGACGCTTCCCTGCCAGTTCTTCCCCGGGTGACGGTGAACGAGGAACGTCGCCGTCGCCGTTCCAGATATTATATTATCAGGTATATCGTGCAGGTCCTTCAACAGCTCGCGGGCACCGGAACCGAGGGATACCGTGCCGCTCGCGCCGATGCCCCACCCTGCTTCCGCCCGGTCGAACGCGAAGTTCGCGGCAAGCCGGGAAGCATCGATGTTCGTCGCGACAGACACATCCCATGCGGCGTCCCGGTTCTTCTTCGACTCGGCTCGTGCGTCGACCAGGGCGATATGATCCTTCCAGCGGATACCGAGTCCTGAAACATCGATCAGGCCCGTCATCTCGCGAGAAAAGAGATCGTCGAGACGCCCGTCGAGCGATTCCAGCCGGTTCCGGAGATGTCCGCTCCAGCGAAGGGCGATCGTGGCGGATCCCGTATCGATGCCGACGCCCCAGAGCCAGGCGAGAGGGTACAACGCTGCCGCCCGGGGAATGTCCACGGCACCCCATGCGATCGAGATCGTGCTGGTGCCGAGATCGAAGGGAATCGAGAACGTCACCGAAGCCCCTCCGCCGAACGGGGTCTCTTTGATCCGGACCGAGCCGGACATATCCCCGTGCACACGGCGCAGATCGATCTTTGCGGCGTCGACGACGAACGTACCGACCTGCGTGATGACGTTCATGCCCGTGACGTCGAGATGTCTGACGGGGATTGCCGCCGCATGGGCTTCGGACGCCTGTTGCGTGGGGAAAGGCAACCGTCTCAGGTCGACGGACACGCCGTCGAGGGAGAGGACATCGAACGCCGCATCCCCCGTCAGGATGTCGAGAAGGCCCGTTCCCGATGCAAGCTGCGCATTCGCGGTCTCGATGGTCGCAAACGTCGTGTCTGATGCCGTCTTGAGGACGGCCCCCCGGAGTTCGCCCGTACCGGCCACCCCGGAAATTTTCAGGGTTTCGTAGGAAATCTCCGCTCCGGTTTCTTCGGCAATGCGCTGTTTCAGGAGCTCCGCTGCGGGAGTGGGCAGCTCGATCGTCCGGTTCCAGGCGTGATGAAAGAGGCCGGCGACGGAGAATACCGCGACGGTAAGCAGAACGAGCGCGAGAATCAGCCGTCGGCGACTCATCGCTTTACCTTCCAATCATGATTGCCGGGAAATCGAAGAGTTCCCGGAGGGTTCGTCGGGTTCATGACGTCTCTGACTTCTGAGAAAGAATCGGGGTGAGAAGATCTAACATATCCCAGAAGATGGGACAAGGGCAGAAAAAAACCGGTCAGTTTCCTGACCGGTTTTTTGAGGACCTGTTCAAGGGGTGGATTACTTCCCCTTGGAGACCATTTCCTTCAGCTCCTTGCCGGGCTTGAACTTGACAACCTTCTTGGCCTGGATGTTGATGGGCTTCTTGGTCTGGGGATTGACACCCTTGCGGGCAGCGCGCTTGGAGACTTCGAAGGAGCCGAAGCCGATGAGCTGAATCTTGTTGCCCTTCTTCAGGGTGTCCTTGAAGGTGTCGAGCATGGTCTCAAGGGCCTTCTGAGCGGCAGCCTGGTTCAGCTTGGCCTTCTGGGCAATGGTCTTCACGAGATCAGCTTTGTTCATCCTGGTTGAATCTCCCTTCAAATTTGTGTTTGAGGACTCTGACAGGATTATATGAAGCATCATTTCATGATGTCAAGGGGGGGAGGAAGATTTTTTTTGCCCCCCATCGCATTCTCCCGATGCACGCATCGGGAGACCATCGGACCAGGCTCTGGAACGCCGTATAGAGGCGCCTTCAAAGCCATCCACGGCTCATTATCGGGAGTGCTTTTCCGGAAACCCTCATGTACTGACGAGCTTGACTCCCCACCCCTTCATACCCCTGCAGGCCGACCGTGTGTATGGAGAGTATTGTCCGGAAATGGGCAGATGATCATTTTCTTGATGGTCATCGCGCCCCTACCCTTCGCCTATCCGGGCGGAGTACGCACCGATGTCATGGGAAATGGCTTCAGAACCATTATTATAGTATTATCTACACCATCTCGTGAAACGGCACGGTGTTCATCGTTGTCGGGAACATGATACCGTAGGGGTACACGAGTGCACGATCAAACGAATAAGGAGAAAACCCTGCATGTCCAGCTTCCGCACCGGCTCCGCGTTTCTCATGCTGCTTTTTGGCGTCATTCTGCTTTCTCTGCTGGGGTACATGGCGGCCCGGAGCTCCCTTGCGCCGGCCACGGGCTCCGGCCCCTCGCCCATCGACAGAAGCTTCACGGCCGTTTGCGCGGCGAACAAAGCCCTGATTACCCAGCAGCTCCAGATGTATGCCATCAATCATGACCCGATGACGAAGCTCGACCTTCCGACCCTGTTCGCCCCCGGAAGCTTCCAGGCACCGCACAACGCGCCCTGCTCGTACACTCTCGATGTTGCCGGCCGTGTCATCTGCTCGGCCCACCCCTGACATTCCGCCCATCCCCTGGGCGTCGTCCAGGCCGGCACCTCTATCTTCGGGGCGGATCGCGATCCGCCCGGATGCGCGAACAAGCCATGCCCGAGATGACTCTCCGAAATCGGCATTCGGCGGATGACCCTTATGGACACACGCCTTGATTTCCGGATGGACATTCGTGTAGTCTCTCTAAAGAACTCCTTATATATGAGAGGCTTTTATGGACATGCTGATTTTCGCCGTGACCATTCTTCTTCTGGTCATTTTCTGTTATCCCATCCTCAGGTATCTGGCCAGGCATCTTGGGGTTCCCGTCGATGCTCCGGCTCAAACTTCTGTCGCTCCTGACTCTCCCCCTGCCGTTGAAGCGCCGCTTCCGTCCGAATCGTCCCCATCGACCACGGATACCCCTCGGAGCAACAAAGCCGGCGGTTTTCTCAGCGTGTGTTTCATCCTGGTGGGCGGGAGCCTGTTGTATGGTCTTTCGTCAGGAAAACTCTCGCTCGATGGCCTGTATGCGAAATGGAAACCGCCCCAAAAATCTTCATCGCCGGTGGCTTCCGAACCCATGGGCCTCGACTGGAGGATTGTCGACGGCATCCGCTGGTTTCACGTGACGGGCACCGACACGGCAGGCATCGGCTACTCAGGCTGGGTCTCGGAGCTCTTTTTCCGCGATTCCCCGCCCGAGTCGAGCCCCGAAGGGAAGGATAT
>JAKQOH010000148.1 GCA_029565415.1 Candidatus Rifleibacteriota bacterium
GCATCTCGACGGCTTTCGCGTGGGCACCGGTCTGCGCATACAGTTCCCCGAGCTCGAGATACGCCACCACGGTCGCGGAACAGGCCTCCACCGACTTCCGGTATTCGGCGATCGCCGCCTCGCTCTTCCCCTTCTCTTTCAGCGTCCTTGCTTTCTGCAGGTGTTTCTGGGAAATCTCCAGCGCCCGTTGCTGGTCTTTCCCCGAATCCCTGGCGACGCCGCTCCCCTGTGCTCGGGCAGCGTCAGCCGACAGCATGACCGACGAACACAGAACAAGAACCGCCATTCCCCGAAAAAATCCCGTTCGCATCATATACTCCTGACCAGCCTCGATGTTCCCCTGCTGAAAATCATGTTTTCCCATTCTGCCACCACCACAGAACTTTTTCCAGCAGGTTCACACCATGACGTCAGACGAGCGACGTATCCGCATCATTTCGTATTGTAATATCTATTATATGGTTCCTTCATGTCGATTCCTGCATGATCGTGCTGCCGTTGCTTCGAAGAGTGATACGAAGTAGCATGTTTTCCAGGATACAAAAGCATATCGTATAGACAACAGCCACGATGGCGGAAATGGGAGGGCGGAGCGTGTCACGGCGCGGGAAGGCGGATGTGCCGACCGGGTGTGCATTCTGCGCATCCATTCGGTGGTCGGTCTTCGTTGATCACGGGAAGGAAGAGCAGGTCCCTGCCGAGGCCGGGCGGTTCCGGCCGGTGACGAAAGACGGCGGGATTCGGCAGTGTCCGGTGTGCGGGACCTACTACCGGTATTCGAAGATCACCGACAACGAGCCGGGGAACGAGCAACACACGGAAGAGTTCGTCAAGCTCCCCACGGCCGTGGCGCAAGCGGAGATCGCGATGGAGCAGGATCGGGACGCCCATTTCAAAAGAGTTCTCGGGAAGCGGTATGCGGAGCCTCTCGACACGCTCGGAGATGCCGAACGCCGGCTGTGGGATCATTTCGTCGTGCATCGGTCGGAGATCATCCCCCTCTTCGATCTCAAAGCCCGGTTCCAGGAGTTCCCCGACATCGAGAACATCCTGGCCAGCCTCGTCGCCGCGGGTCTGATTCAGCGATCCGTAACCCCATCCGCCTGGCAGGAAACCACCCCGGTGATCCGCGATTGGAATATCCGGTATCGGATCGCCTGCCCCACCTTGGATCTGCTGGATATCGGACGAGAGTTCGAAACCTCCCGAAAACCTGCAAAATCACGAATTCGGCGAACATCTTCACGACGCTGACCGCAAGCGCTCAGGATTTTCCTGTCTCAGGAATTCACGGCAGAGTCGTATGTGAGCGGCGCAAACGCATGCAATTATTATTCCGACTGCTATTCTTTAAGGCCGTCCAGCCTGCTCGGACCATCTCCGGTGTCGTTTGACTCGTGGTCGGGGGGTTGGTAGGATGTGCAGAGACGGCATGTGAGCGGCTCATCGGCTTTCATCGAGAGGATTGGCGCCGGGACGCGCTGCCGGACGAAAGGGGCGGGCCGTCCATGAGCTTCCG
>JAKQOH010000206.1 GCA_029565415.1 Candidatus Rifleibacteriota bacterium
TTGTAGATGCCCTGGGCAAGGCTCGTGGTGGTGTACAACGGCGTCGTTGCGGTTCCGACGACGCTCCAGGCGGACCAGACCGCCCCATTGTAGGAACACATGGCGATGTTGTATCGAGCCACACCGGAACCGCCCGGATCCGACGACGCCGGCCAGGTCAGGACGAAGTTGCCGGTATTGTTTTTCGTATTGTCGGGAACCGGCGTGCCGGGCGCACCCGGGGGGTATCTGTCATAAAACGTCACCGTCTGCGCATAGGTCCGGCCACCGACCTCGAACGAGAGGTTCGCCGTTCCCTGGACGTTCGAGCTGATCGAGAAGTTGCCGACACCGGCCGTCGTTTTCACCTGATGACCGACCAGAGCAGTGCTCGCATCGATCGGGGAAATGGTCCCAAATGGGACCGTAATATTGAGAAACGTATTCGTCGGGACCGGATCACCGGCATTGCCCAGCAGGGACGTCACGCCCGTGATCACCGGGTTCGGCACCGCCGGGGTGATATCGGCGCTGAGAGCCGACATCGTCACCGTAAAGGCAGGGATCTGGACGAGATTGACACGCTGGTCCGTGCCGCTTGCGAGACCGAGCACCGCGCGCACTTTGGCGAACCCCGTCGTCAGGCCGGTGCCGGCGAGGCCGAACGTGATGACGCCTGCCGCATCGCACTTCACCTGGTGCCCGTCTCCCGGAATACCGTTCGAGTCGGCCGGGACGAACGATCCCTTGTCGGTCAGCATGTTGATTTCCGTGTTGACCTTGATCGGGTTGCCTTCCGTGGTCAGAACCGGCGTCGAGGTGTAGGTTGCGACGTGAGGCGGCTGCAGGCCTACGTAGATCGAGGTTCGCACCGGGTTGAGGTTGAACGTACCGAACGCGGCCTCGTAGATGCTCGAGGAGGTCGAGTAGACGCCACGGTTGAAAGCCTTGTCGAGGGCGTAAATGAAGGCCAGGTAGCTTCCGCCCTTGATCGCCGGGGAAACCGGAACGGCCGCGACTTTGGAGATACCGTCATTGCTGGGGAAGAAAGGCATGGCATACAGCACCGCATAGGTTTTCGCCGTATTCAGCCCCGTCGAGCTGACTTTGAGGACGTCCCCCGTATTCGAGGTGATCGTGCCCGGTTTGAGTACCTCGGTAGGCACGCTGGATGCATCGAGTTCGCAGAGTTGGACCGCTTCGCCAATCGAGAGAATGCGGTTCGTGTGATCCGTGGCCGTGGTGTCGAGGCCCAGGATCGTGCCCGAGAAGCTGGTCGTCGAGGTCGGGACGGCCTTCGCAAGCACCTTGTAGGGGATGATCTGGGCCTTCGAGGGGTCCATGTTCGCGCCCGTGCCCGTCGTTCCGTCGGGCAGGTTCGGATCGACGATCGTCGCGTTGAAGCTCGGCAGCGAGTTCGTCGTTGCGCCGTTCGACGGCTGGACGTCGGTCGGGTACGGCGGGGTCGCGTCCAATTTATACGGATATATATACGTCTGTGCATGGGGATTCGGGGATGCGGCATCCTGGAGGATGACCTGATAATCGTAGGTCCCTTCCGTCGTCGGAGCAGCCGCGAGATCGTAGACGTAGCCGTAATACGCCGTCACGGTATCGTATTCCCGCGTCAGGGTTCCAGACACGGCCGTTCCCGCAGCATTTTTCAAAGCAGCCGCGGTGGCACCGACCCGCATGAACGAGCGAACCGAGCCATCTGCCGTATCCCTGGCCTGGACGGTGAACCGTGTCGGGAAGGGGCGGGCATCGGCCCCGGCCAGCTTGTTGAAGTTGGTCTCTGTCGGATACAGGCTGAAGGTGACCGGCACCGTGGTGTCGCCCTTGATCCAGTGATAGTAGTAGTAGTTCAGACTCCGGGGCAAAGGCAGAGACCGATAGGTGTTCGCGAAGGTGCGGATCTGAAAATTCCTTCTGCCGGCCGTATAGGCTGCCGAGATCGGTATGATGACGTTCGAGGTGCCGGGCGTGACGACGGCCGAACCATACAGGGTGGCGCCTTCGTACACCTCGACGGTCTGGTCGAAGGTTTCAACGGGAACCGTCACTTTCGCGAGCAGGTTCGAGGTGTTGTCCGTCACGAACACGTCGCGGTCGGTGATGTCAATGCCGGCCTTCGAGAACAGGTCCCACCAATAGTATAAGGTATAGGTGATCCCCGGGTCATCGGCATTGACGAACTCGGCCGAGATCGGCGGCTTCGGTGCAGGAAGCGGCGACTGGACATTCAGGCGCAGATTGTAGTAATCGCGCATTTCGGCCGTGTCGATGATGACCATGTTCTGATCCAGCACGCCGTTGACGGCGGTCAGGTAGGGGAACCGGAAGGTCATCGTGTTCCCAAGTCCGTCGGCTCCGGTCGTGACGCCGCTTCCGTAACCCCAGCACGCGGTGACGTTCCGGGCGACGGAGTCTTTGCCGGCCTGCGGTGCCGGATTCCAGTTTTCACCCACATGCACGGTGCCGTACATGCCGATCGTGTTGAACAGGATCGCCCGGGGGGTATAGGCATCGCTCACGAGAGTCGGATCAGAAAACGCCGGATCCACCATGAACGAACTGTTCGTCGCGTCCCATTTGAGAGGCACGAGCGCGCTTGCCGGGGGCATGGCCGGCCAGGGATACGCCTCGAGGTTGTAGACGTAGAAAGACTTGATCGGGCAGTTGGCGGGATCGGTGACCGGGGTTCCCGCGGCCATACCCGGCTTCGTGTTGTCGATGACGAAATCTTTATTATAGGTGGCGATATTGCCGGCGTTATCTTTTGCCTGACAAATGATGCGGTACCGGTGGCGCTCCTGGAGGAGCTGGTGCCAGGTGCCGCCGACGGGGTTGAGACGCGCCGTGTCGGCCGTGACGATCGAGATCGACGTCTGGATCGGGTTGGTATAGGGCGCTGAGACGGCCACCATGGTTCCGGCATCGTCGGCGATGTCACGCATCGTCATCGAGGCTGTCGTGATGTCGACTCCCGCCCCACCTGCATCCGTCACGACCAGGTTCAGATTGACCAGCGGATGATCGAAGGGGCCCGTGCAAAGATAATTGCGATCGTCGAACGACCAGCCGCCGTTGACGACGACGTTCATGCGGAGCGTCGGCGGGGTCAGGTCGACGATGATCGTCGCGGGCGTCGAGAAGGAGCTGGGAGCAAATCCGTTGTGGGCACGGGTTTTCACCTCGTGGGTCCCCGCCGTCAGATTCGCGAACACCTCATAGGTTCCCGCTGCTTGGGCAATGAAGGAGCGCTGATACACGCCATCCACCCACAGTTCGATCAGGTTGCTGGCTTCGCAGTTTCCCCGCACCGAGATATTCGTCGTCTGGTTCGTCGAGATTGGAACCCCGGGGAGCACTGCTTTTCCGGCAGCCTGGACGATCGTGGGGGCGTTCGGCGGAGTGACCGAACCAGGATTATTCACGTAGAGGCCGTCCGAGCCACCGCCCCAGGGGCCGATGTTCCCGGCCTTGTCCTTCACGCGCACCCGGGCATAGAAGGTGTTGGCGTGGACACCGCCGGTGAAGCAGTATTCGTTGACGGCCCCAACCCATTGATCGAACACGATCTGCGTGAAGTCGGCGGATTTCGACACCTGGATATTCACGTCACCAACACCCGATTCGGCATCCGTCGCCGACCAGTAGAAATACAGGTTGTTGTCGACCGAGAACAGGTAATCGGGATCGTCATTGCCGACGCCGTTATCGGTGACGTTCGTCGCGGGCGGGGCGACACGGTCGATGAACAGGGGCTGGGTCGCCGTTACATACGCACCGATATTTCCGTCATTGTCTCGGGCACGGACGCGGAACAGATGCTGGCCGTCCGCCAGAGCCGTCAGGGGCCAGGAGAGGGCCGTCGTCGTGGCGATCTGCACCCATGCCCCTCCGTTGATGGACTGTTCGAGGAGGTAATCCATCGTCCCGGCGCCGGCGATATCCGCCGTGAAGGGCCACACGATCGTGGTGTTGCCGTTCGAGAACGCCGGAGTCGGGGTCACGTATGCCGGCGCCGGAGGGGGATACTTGTCGAGGAAGGTCAGCGTGACGGAGGTTCCGGTCCTTCCGCCGATGTACATATCGACACGCACGGTCTGCTTCGTCGCCGCATTGACGTTCACCGATGCCACGCCACCGGAGACGGCGGTCTGCACGCCGTCGAACTCGGCAAAGGCATCGGTCGTGAGCACCGGGGCATCCACCTGCCAGTCCATATCGCGGATATTTCCGCCGGCACCGGGGGTGTTTGTGAGGACGAGCCGCCAGAATCTGCGGATCCCCACCGACGGCCACTGGGTTTCGAACCAGCCGGCGCCGTTGGGGGCGAGTCCCGTGGCGACCGTCGTCCAGGTCACCTCGTCATCGGAATACTCGACATTATATACGCCAAGATTTGCGCCCGAGGAATACAACCGGACTTTCACATACGGCCGCGGCGTCGCGCCGAGATCCGCCCGGACGAAAGCACCCGCCGTGGATCCGTTGGTTTCCCAGGCGATGTTGGTGCTGCCGATCGATCCGTCTACGGCATACGTCGGATTGAAGCTTCCCAGCCCTTCCTGGTAGAGCTGGCCGGCCGCGGGCTCCATGTTGTAGATGACGTAGGTCCAGGAAGCCATCGATCCGTTGGGGACGATGCGCGTGCCCCCCATCAGAACCGGGGACGTCACGGTCGTTCCGGGATTCGGATCCGCCGGGGTGATGCTGATGCTCGTCGCCCCGGCCGAAAGGGCGAAGGCGTTCACGAGGCTGACGGGCACGTCCACGCTCGTGCCGCTCGCGAGGCCGATCATGCCCAGGAGCGTCAGATTGCCGACCGACAGGTCGTAGGCAACGACGCGGCATTGGAACCGGCCGAAATTTACAGAATCGCCGGGAACGCCAAAGGCAATTTGGTGACCGTCACCAGGAATACCGTTCGCGTCGTCCGGCTCGATGGTGCCCGGGCCGGTTTTCACGAGGGTGATCTTCTGGCCGTCGCGAACCTTGGAGCCGTCACGACAGCCGACCTGGCTCGAGGTGAACGTGGCCACATCCGGCGGAATGAGTCCGGCGACAAGCGCCGGAGGCGAAGGCGTGATGTCGATCGTCCCGATGGGAATCGTGCAGACGCTCTGGTAAGGGACGACGTAAGATCCTTCGTTGCCTGCCTTGTCGAGCGTCTGGGTCTTGACAAAATAAATGCCGTCGGCCGTGATCGCAGAAATGGGAACGGCTCCGACGCGATCATCTCCGTTGTTGGAGGTGAAACAAGGAATGGGATAAACGGCAAGATACGTTTTCCCACCCTGGAATCTGGCATCGCTTCTCGTGAGCTGCATACTGTTGGCACCGTTGGAGTCTACATTCGTGAGACCCACAGCGACAGGAATTTCCATGATCTTGCCCATGGCATCCTTCTGCCAGATCTCGAGGGTTTTCGAGTTCACGGCGAAAGGAACTTCCCTGTGATCGACGGCCTTTCCTCCCACAGGACTTGTCGTATCGAGTGAAAACGTCTTTGTGTAGCCATTGGACCCCGGCGTCAGTTCCTTTGTCACCTGCTTATAGGCCCAGATCTGGGGCTTTGCGACGTTCAACTCTGCTCCAGCCCCAGGTGTCGAGTCGACAGTGAGAACCGGATCGACGATTCGAGCGCTGAAGCTGGTATACCCATTGGCGGCCCCGGAAGGGGGATCGGCATCGGCAGGAATCGGGGGGGCGTTGTCGATCTTGAACGTGGTGCTCGCATTCATCGTCACGAGGGTGTGGTTGTTCTGCAGCTTCAGTTCGACGTAGTAGGTCGCGTCGGGAAAATTGATGCCGCTGCATGCCGTCGTGATGCCCTCGTGGTGGCACTGGTCGCCGAGGTTGTGCCAGACCGTCGTGCCGCTGACGGGTGCCATGTACTGCGTTCCGAGGCTGTTGACAATCCTGATATACGAGTTGGCATAATCGAGACACCACCAGCCGCAACAGTCGCCGGCGCCCGTCCAGGTATTGGCCTTGGCCGTGATTTTGACAGGCTTGTTTTCCGACTTGCGCGCAACAACCCCGGGAAGCGGATCGACGAAGCACTGGACGAACGTCGGCGGATTATTGTTGTTCGTGCCGAACCTCACATTTCCAACACAGACCGAGGTGCCGTTCACATTCTTCGATCTGGCGGTGATACAGGTTCGGGAATTCGGATGAACCGTCAGACCCAGAAAGTTCGGAAAGTACGCCGTCGTTCCGTCACTGACACCCTTGCCCGCTTCGTCCAAGAAAGGTTCTCCGGGTTCCCAGACACCGTTCCAGGTGGTCGAGTCCTGGAAGACCTCCCCCTCGTCGTAGACGCCGGGGGTGTTCGCATAGGCCTGGCCGGCCGGCTTGACCACCCGGGCATAATACGTTTCCCAGCCGGCACGCGTATCGAGCGCGGCCGTCTGCTTCGTGGACATCGGGCTCACCTTGACGGTGATGTTGGGCAGGGTGAGATTGCCGGGATACTTGATGTAATACGTGCCTTCATCCGAGGTGATACTCAGAGGTTTCGGCGGAACACCGTCTTCGAAATACCACTGGGCCGTCGTCCGGCCGTTGTCGCAGTTCACGTGGCCGCCGGCCGAGTCGCGACCGTCGACGTTGACGTCATGACGACCGTACATGAACTTGTTGGTGTAGTTGAGTTGCCAGGTGCCATCGGGATTGATCGGGGTCACCCAGCTCCCGAACTCGCGCTGGCAGCTCCAGATTTCATGGGGGTAGAAGCCCGTGTCTCTCGGAAGAGACCAGTTCGATATCGTGCCTTTGATCCAGGGCGGGTTCGTCGAAACGGTCATCAGAGGGAAATACTTGACCCAGCCCCCCACCGGTGTATTGGCCGTGGTTTCCCCGGTACCCGTGTAGACGTGATGGGCCGGGTCATATACATGGGTGATCGTGGGCGCCGTATTGACCGCGTCGATGTAGTATTCATAGGAGGAGGTGGTCGTGTTCCCGGCCTTGTCGGTGATCGTCGCCCAGGCCCGGTATTTGTGGCGATCGATCTGGGCAGCGTCTGCCCAGGCCGCTGAACCGGCCGGGTCCCAGAAGATGGTGGACAGGTAATCCCGGGTCAGGTCGCCCGGCACCAGGGTGACACCGCTGGTGATGTCATAGAGCTTCATATCCCCCGTCGTGTGATCGAGGCCCGACTGGCTGTCGCTCATGACGGCCTTGAGCAGGTTGCTATAGTCTCTGATGTATGGTTTGAGCACATAATCGTAGTTTCGGTAGTATCGGAAGGTGATCGAGGGCGGCACGGTGTCCACCATGACCGTGGCAGGCGTCTGGCCGCTGGTGAGGGGCGGGACCGTGGTGTAGGCCTCGGCCTTGATCGTGAAGGTGCCGTCGCTGGTGAAGGAAACCGGCGTGCTCCAGTCACCCGTCGCGGAAACGGGCACGCCGCTCACGATGAGGGTCGTGTTGCGGTAGACGTTGATGAAGACGCCTGCTTCGGCCTTTCCCGCGAGGGTCAGCCCCGTCTGGAGATTCACATACGTGGTTTCCCCGGTGATGACCGCCCGTCCCATGATCGAGACGATGGTCGGTGCGTTGATCGCCCAAGCACCGCCGGTGATGAAACAAAGGCACAGAACGGCCAGGAACAGGCGAAGGCGCGCGACGCTCGTCGTTCTCATATACATCCCTCTTTTCATCACCAACACGGTCACTTCCCTTGGAGCTCGGGGGAGCCGGACGCAGGAGGAGTTCCATTCGGATCGGGACTATCGGCATTTCCGCTGATGCCGCTCGGATCGCGGCTGCGGATGATCGGGGCAACTCCGGGCATTCCCGCGCCTTCCCCCGAAAATCCAGGGGCAAGCTCGGTGAAAAACCAGTAGGCCGACGTCGCAATGTTCGTGGGAAACACGTTCAGTTCAGGCTCGAAAAACTCCGAAAAGCCTGGCGGAAGCCGGACGGTGCCGCTCCCGATCAGATCGGCCATCACCTTGATCGCATGGTGCCGGGCCAGCACGGGGCGACGCAGCCCCGTCGCCAGCCGCGCAAAACGGGCGGGCGGGATCGCCGCGACCCAGTCATCGACCGGGAGACCGGGCGGAAAATCCTCCCGTTCGTAGATCCGGAAGAGAAGCTCGTCGTCATCATTCTCGAGGGCCCAGGGGGCACAGCCCATCAGGAAGCCCTCGGGCATCTGCCACGCGAGCAGCCGGGAAACCCGCCAACTGATCCCCAGGTGCTGCTGGGTCGCGATATTCATCGCCAGCTTCTCTGGAGGAAGGCCGGATTCCGGAAGGAACAGCGCCAAAGCCGGAAGTCCGGAGAGCACAGGTTCAATCGCAGGCAGTATTATATCAATAATAGTATGTGCCGGCCGAGGCAGAATATCTCGCAGGGTGTCCGCCGCGTCTTCGAGGGTTTCTGAGCCCGGGCGGGCAAGCGGAAGGAACACCCACGACCAGAGGCGCTCGGGCGAGGCATCGCGGGCGGGCCACGCGAGAAGCAGGCGGTACCGCCGTTCCCCGCCGTACCAGCCGGGAACTTCGCGCTGCCAGTAGACGCCGGGGGGTTCGGAAGCGTTCTTCGAAGCCCAGAACAACGGGCCATCCCCGGACTCGAGAGCGACGCGCCGGAACACCCAGCTCTGCTTTCCCGCCTGGGATTTCGCAAGACGCGCGGCCGTGCGGGGCCAGGCATGGGAATAGAGATGGTGAACCAGCGGCTCGACACTGGGGGGCTCGGGAGCCGCCCGGCTCTGGGAAGCGACCACCCGTTCCACGGTCCGGAGGATGTCGGGCACCTCGGTGCCGGTTGCAATACGCGCCAGGGGGGTTTCCGACGGCTGTTCGGGTGTCATCCGGCCGCATCCGGTGCAGCACACGAGCAGCAGAACCATCGAAAACCAGAGCGCCGGCCGGCTCCCGGAAAGCCTCATATGAAGATCCTTTCCTATCTCTCTGTACATTCTAACCCAGGGGAAGGATCTTCCACCAGAGGGCAACGGAAAAATTCGGCGCCGGATCGTTCTATTCCACGGCAGGTGCGGAAGCCGGAACCGGGGGCTGGTAGCCATCAGGCACCAGGATGTCGCCACCGATGTTCTGCCAGCCGACAAGGCCTTCTCGCAGCTCGAGGACATTCGCATATCCCAGGCGGCGCAGTTCGGCAGCCACCCCCACGACCGACATCGTCTTCTCGTCGTTCCCGTAGACGACCACGAGGGCATTCGGATCGGGCAGAAAAGCCTTCACGGAGCCGGAGGCAAGGGGAAGCGGCAGGCAAAACGCCCCGAGAATGCGGCGGCCATCGTCGTCGCTTCCGCTGCGGGAGTCGACCAATCGCGGCCGAGCTTCGCTCTGGAGCAAGGGTTTGAGGGTCTGCGCCGAGATGAGCCAGCGGGGATTGGTGTCGATCATGGGCTGCAACGCCTGATCACTCATGACCTGATGGATTCCAAGCTCCGACTCGCTCATACGGGCGGCCTGATCGCGGGTCAGGGCCGGGGAAGAGGCGAGCATGGCGAGATAGGCGGTTTCCTTGCAAGGCCCCCAGCACATGCCCTGGAGGAGCGACAGTGCCTGGTTGCCGGCGGAAGCGGAAGAGGCATACCCGGGACTGACCTGCGCCAACGGGCCTTTCATCATGGCGGAGGGGATTGGCGGAACCTGCGCGAAGGCGGGAAGCGCACCCGCAAGCACCAGGACGGCACAACGACGAACGATCGTCATCCCGGTTCCTTGGCGGCGTTGCATCGTCTTCCCCCCTCTCTTCATCTTACCATATCCCCTGGAAAATGTTCCGGCTTGCCTGTCGATGGAGAGACGTATAGAATGGCTTCCGAGGGGGAATCGACATGACCAACAGCTCTGAATGCCGCATGCACAGAGACGGCACGTGGCTGATCATCACGCCCGTCGGGTATCTCAACGACCAGGCCGGCTCGAAGCTGAACACCCTGATCGGCAGTGTCCATTTCGAGGGCATCCGCGTGGTGCTGTTCGATTTTGGGGAAACGCTGCTCGTGAACAGCCAGGGAATCGCCTGCCTGCTCGACAACTGCGACGCACTCGTGGACACACGCAATCTGAAGGTGGCCTTCTGCCGCATGCCCGCCCTGGTCAGAGAGGCGTTCAGCCTGGTCGGCCTTCTCGAGCTGGTTTCGTCATTCGGAACCGAGCAAGAGGCTCGCTCGGCGCTGGGCAATGGCTGACACGGCGGAGGAAAAACCGCTTCTCGAGCGGCTCACTTCGAACAAGCGGACGCTGGTCATCCAGGCCATCGTTCAGCTTGCGAAGTCCGCCGCCTCGAACGATGCCCTGAAGGCCCTCCAGCAGATCGCTGACGGAACCGACCGGGAACTGTCGTTTTTTGCCGCCCAGGCCGTGAGCCGCATCCGGTCCCGCCGTGGGGATGCCGCGCCACCGGAGGGGCCTCCGGGAGATGCCTCGCCGCACCCCCCCGCTCGAGACGATGCCGCGATCACCCGGGACCGGCTTCTCTCTCCGGCAACCGACGAAGTTCCCTGCCTTCTCACGCGGCTCAGGGCCGCCCCGGAAACCCTCCCCGAGGAGCTGCGGCCCGCCGTCGCCGCCTTTCTCGGCCGCTATGGGCGGCCGGAGGACGCCCCGCTGCTGACCGCCTGGCTCGACGATCCCCAAAGCGGGCTGATCGTTCCGGTCATCGAAGCGATCGAGGCGCTCGCTCCCCACGCGCTGACGGCGCACTTCCCGGCCCTTCTCGCCTCGGATCACCCGATCGTGCGGATGCGCGCCATCACGGCCCTGCGCCGGATCGATCCCGACGAGGCCGAGGCGCATCTGTTCGAGCTGCTGGCTTCGCGCCGGGTCGAAGAGCGCCTGGCGGGCCTATCATCGGCGTTTCTCTTCCCGTTTCCGAAAGTGAAGGAATACCTGCTGGAGATTCTCGGCGAAGAACAGGATCCCGAGGTTCTGCATGCCTGCGAAACCCTCCTCGCCTCGAATCCTGAAACGGATACGGCGTTGCGGTTGCTCGATCTGATCGATATGGTCCCGAAGCCGCAGGCCGCCAGGCTCAGCGCCGTTTTCAAGACGGTCTGCACCTCGATCGCCGCCGCCGGCCTTCTCGACGCCAAAGAGCCGCCTCACGAGTGCCTGCTCAAGTTGTGGCGGCGAGAGCGGCTCCGAAAATTTCTCGCCGACCTCGAGATCCAGATCGCGGTGGCTCCGGCGGTGCGGCGGGAGGCCATCGAGGAGTGGCTCACGAAGAATCTTCAGACGCCCGAGGTCACGGCGTTCGTCGAGAAACTCGCCCAGAATCCGGCGACCGAGGATATCCACCGTCGGCTGGCGGCGTTTTTGCCCGGGAAGGCGGCTTCAGCGCCCTCCCGCGCGGACGACCCGCCCCGCAACCGGCCCGAACCGGAAAAACTGCGCCTTCTCGGCCAGCTCGACCGGCATGGGTGGGAACAGCACGCCGGCTGGGTGCGCGAGGAGGCCCGGTTCGGCTCGCCTGCCGTTCGAGCTGCAGCCCTGCTGGCGATGGCAGCCCAGAGCTCCGAGGCCGCGGATCTGCCCCTGGCGGAGTCGGCCCTCCAACAGGACGAGCCGGATGTCCAGTTGGCGGCCTTCAAACTGCTTGAAGCACGCGCTCCCGAGCGGCTTCTTCCGCGCCTCTCCGAGCTGCTTGCCTCCTCGGCACCCAAGCTGCGGGGCCGGGCGATCCGGTTCGCCCTCAAGCGAGACGCCAAAGCCGCCCTTCAGGGCATCGACTGGATGCTCCGCTCGCAGGACCGTTCCCTGCGCGCCCAGGCCGTGAGCTGCCTTTTCCTGTTTCCCTTCGAGGATATCGCCTCTCTTCTGCTCCGGACCCTCGAAACCGAGGATCATCCGGCTATCGCCCGCCAACTGCTCGTGATCCTCCTCTCGAACCCATCGAAAGAGATCCTGGAAAAACTGGATCACCTTCAGTCCAATGCAAGCGCCGGGGTTTCGATGCTGATCGCCCAGGGCCGCATGGATCTGTTCGACATCCTGCTCAAACTCGGGGTCGACGTTCACCAGGAGCCTCAGCCCGCCTCGACAGAGCCGCCCCGGCCCGTATCGGCTCCCGGAACGAAAGCCGCGCCGCCCCCTGCCGCACCGCCGGCTTCTCCCATGCCGGCTTCCACCGCAAAGCCCTACTCCGTCGCCGAGGTCCGACAGGCCATCCGCAATCGCGAGGCGGGCGTGAAGCCGTCGCCGAAAGCCGATCCCCGGCCGGCAGCCGCGCCCGCAACAGGGCCTCGGATTCCGTTCACGGCGATTCTTGCGGGCCTCATCATCGCCCTGGCATTCCTCCCCATCCTCGTCATGCGCAGTGCCCCGCCTGCATCCGCACCCGATGAGCCCCGCACGTCCGGCAGGGCACGTAGTCAGGATGAGCGGCGGACAGAGGAACAGGTCGATCGTCTGACGGGCATTCCCGGAAGTTTCCGCATGGGCCGTCCCTGCCGGTTGACGGGGGTCGTTGCCTCCGTCGTCGACAAGAAAACCTTCCTCTTCGAAGCCGAAGGCAAGACATTCCGCTGTTCCGCCTCGGGCGCACTCCCCATGCTGCTCGCAGGGGAAGCCCTGACCGTCGAGATGCTTCCCTACCGCAATCTGCCGAACGGCACGGTCGCCGCGGATGTGTCCAGCGCAACCCCCGTGAAGGGAACAGCTCCATGACGGCGCAACTCCGACAAACGATGGTGAATCGATGAATCTGCTGCCCAAACCGGTCGACAAACACGTCGCGGCGCTCTCTGCCGCGCTTCTTCTCTCGGCGTTTCTCCTGATGCTCGGAAGCCTGGGCTGCCGCATCATCGAGCCATTCTGGTCGGCAAACCGCGATGGTGACGGCATCGCCGGCCTGATCGGCCGGTATACCGTGGCCGGCGGCGCCCCTCTGGACATCCGCTCCGGCGATCTGCGCGTCACGCTTCCCGCGGGCGCGGCTCCGGACGGAACGAGTCTCACGCTCGTCCAGGTTCCCGAGCCAATGTTCGTCGGAAGCGCGAATCCGACCGGGCCCAGGAAAGTCGAACCGCCGGCCGGCTTCGTCAAGCTGTCGAGTGCGTATGACATCACGATCTCCCCTGCCGAGACCGTGCTGAGCAGACCGGCGCGGCTCGAGCTGCCCTACCGCGCCGACGATGCGGCCCGCATCGACCCGGGAATCATCCGTGTCGCGTGCCAGCGGGATGCGTCGGGATGGGTGCTGTTCATCCCTGCCATCGATCCCGATCATCAGCTCGCGATCGTCGAAACCTTCGGATTTTCGCGATGGATGGTCGTCCGGCCGACCGTTCCAACCGTCAGATTGCCGTCCCTGCATATCGCAGCGCAGCCCGGGACACTCATTTCGACCGTCCAGGGGGCTTTCGACACCGATGTGGCCCTGACATTCGGAGCGGAAGCGATCGACTCCACCGAAACGGCGATCAACGAACTGACCATCGCCCCCGTGAACGGTCCGCTGCCGCCGGCGGCCATTCCATCTTCGCCAGGCCAGACCTCCGCGCTGCCTCTCGATGACCAGGGAAAGGCGGCGCTGGCGCTCGGAACGTCCCCGCTTATCTCCCGGGCCACGGCCGGAGACGCGGCAAGCTTCACGCTTCGGCTCGCCACGTCCGGACTGCGGCCCTCGGGCCTTGCTTCCCGGCTGATTCTGCGCTGGATCGTGAAACGCACGGATGGGATTTCCTTCGCCGCCGAAGCCCCTTTCACGCTGCAATCAGCTTCCGTTCCGGATCTGCCTCCTCCCCTCCTGACGGTTCACGCCCCGGCCGCGGAGGCTGTCGACGTTCCTCTGCTCACCCCGATCGAACTCACCTTCGACCAGGACATGGACAAGACGAGCGTCGCCCAGGCCCTCCGCGTCACCCCGGCGAACACCGTGGCGAGCGTCACCTGGACCGATGCCCGACACGCGTATTTCCAGTTCGACACGCCCTGGCCGGAAGCCACCCTCGTTACCGTCACCCTCGCCACCGCGGCCCGTTCCCTGGCTGGGATCGAACTCGCCGGCCCCGTCACCTGGACGTTCACGACCGTCGCCCAGGTCGATCAGATCCCGCCTCAGCTCGTCACGATCGTTCCGGCAAGCGGCTCACAGGCGCTCGTGCCGAACACCCGCATCCGGCTCACGTTTTCCAAGCCGATGCTCCGCTCGAGCGTCGAGGAGGCCGTCACGGTCGTTCCCGCAGCGGCAGGAATGACCTTCGACTGGTCGACGGACAACAGGACGGTCGGCCTGTTGCCATCCGGAAACTGGGCCGTCGACACGGACCACCTCGTCACCCTCGCCCCGTCCGCCTGTGACACCGACGGCCTGACCCTGGCCGCTGCCGTCGGGTTCCGTTTCCGCACAGGCACGGTCTCGGGGCCAACGGTGTCGCTCATCGAACCGGTCTCGGATAGTATTGTAAATACGATACCATCTTCCCTCGAGTTCCTTTTCAGTCGGTCGATGAACCAGGCGCTGACGGAAGAGGCTTTTTCCGTGTCTCCGAAACCATCCGGAGCCCCAGCGTTCGTCTGGGCCAGCTCGAGCCAGGAGCTGACCGTCTCGTGGACGACACCGTTCCCGGATGCGGTGACCGTCACGGCCAGTTTTTCGGCTGCCGCGCGCGATCTGCAGAATCTGCCGCTGTCGGGCACGCTCTCGTTCGGCTTCCGCATCCCCGATCTGACGCCGCCTCAGGTGGTGAGTGCCTATCCGGCCGAAGGGGCTGCCGGTATCGCCCGGAACGCGCCTGTCGAGCTGGAGTTTTCCGAACCGATGAACCCGACATCCGTCGCAAACGCGCTGCTCGTGACCCCCTCCGGGGACGGCATCCGCCTCACCTGGGATCCAACGGGAACGCGCCTGACCGTTGCGCCGGCCGCTCTGTGGCCCGGCGACACGCCGTTGACAATCACGTTCGGCACCGGGGCTTCGGACAAATCCGGAAATCCCCTCTCGAGCGCGTTTTCTCTCGCCTTCCGCACCTCGGCCGTCGAAGCTCCGGTCCTGAGCGGATCGACGCCGCGTTCCGGCGCGTCGGGCATCCTTCCCGGCGCCTCTCTCCAACTGACCTTCAGCCGGCCGATGGAGACGACGAGCCTTGCCGGAGCGCTCATGATCGATCCCGCCCCGACCGGCGGCGTATCGACGGCGTGGAGCGGCGACGGCAGCATTGCGACCCTGACACCCCTACCCGCCTGGGCGAACGGGGCCACGATCACCATCCGACTCACTCCGGCCCTGCGCAGTGCGGAGGGAACCGGCCTGGCGGCAACGACGACGATCACGTTCACGACGGCCGACACCGAACCCCCGGCCATCGTCTCCCTCCTTCCGGCCACCGGCACCGAGAGGGTTTCGACCACCGCATCGGTCACCGTCGTCTTCAGCGAGCCGATGCTTGAATCCTCCGTCCAGGCCGCCGTCAGCATGATACCGGCCCCTGGGGGAAGCCTGCGGATGCGCAGTCTCGATGCGGGACGCCGGTTCGAGTTTTCCTGGGCGTCCCCCCTGACGGATCTGACCGCCTGGAAGTTCACCATCGGCACGGGCGCCCGGGACCGAGCGGGAAATCCTCTTCGGCAGAGTGTTTCGACAGGCTTCACCACGACCGACACGTCCGCTCCCGCCATCGTGTCCACCTGGCCCGAGGCCGGATCGACCGGCATCCCGACCGGAACCGCGCTGCTGGTGGATTTCACCGAAGCGATGGCCCCCCTGACCGTTCAGATCACCTTCTCCCCCACCCCGCCGGGATCCCCCCAGCGGAGCTGGAGCAGCGATGGCAGGCGGCTCACCCTGAGTTGGCCGGATGATCTGCTGGCCGGGACCACCTACGAGGTGGAGATCGCCACGGACGCCCAAGACCCCTTCGGCAACCCTCTTTCGGCAGGCCGCTCGTTCTCGTTCACCACCCTCGCTCCGGAACAGCCCGCGGCACCCGTGGTGAGCAGCCTCGTCGCCGATCCGTCGACGGCGGCGGCGAATCCCGACCGGCCGCTCCGGATCCTCTTCGGCCAGGCGATGGATGAAGCAAGCGTCATCGCGGCGATTTCGTTCGCGCCGGCCCTCACGGCACCGCCCGTTCCGGCCTGGAATGCGGATAAGACCGAACTCACGCTGACCTTCGCCCCCGCCCCGGCGACGGAGTACACCTTCCAGATCGACCGCACGGCCCGCTCAGCCGGCGGCATCACCCTGGGCAGTCCGTACCGGACGAGCTTCACGACCGCGCCGCGTCCCTCGGTCCTGGCGGGCCAGGAGCTCCCCGTCGCCGGATCTTTTTATATCGCATCAAATACATCCATCCAGATTCCATTTTCGCGGACCATGAACACGGCGAGCGTCGAGGCGGCTTTCTCGCTGCAGGCCGGTGGGAGCCCGATCGCCGGCACGTTCGGCTGGGAGGGCAACCGCCTGACATTCACCCCATCCGCCCCGCTCTCGGCGGGAATCCTGCACGCAACGACGCTGCTCTCCTCCGCGGAAGACACGGACGGTGTACGGTTTGCCGGAGACTGGACGGCGACGTTCACGACCGCACCGCCCGTTGCTCCGACGATCGTCTCGACGGTTCCGGCCAACGGCGCGACGGAGGTGCCGACGCACCAGGCCATCGTCTTTGAGTTCTCGGCTCCCATGGCCACGTCCACCGTCCTTCTCACGGTGACGCCGGCTCCCATCGGCCAGCAGACGCGGGAGTGGAGCCCGGATCAAAAGCGCCTCACCGTGAGCTCCACGGGCGGCTTCGGCAGCGGCACGACCTACCAGGCCTCGGTCGCCGCGGGTGCTCGCGACACGCTCGGCACGGCCCTTTCCGGGGCAACCTCGATCGCCTTCACGGCCGTGACGACCGCCGCCCCCCGCATCCTCTCGGTCGTACCCGGCATCGGAGCCCGGGAGATTCTGCGCACATCCGGTCTCACGCTCACCTTCGACCAGGCGATGAGCCGGGCGACCGCCGAGGCGGCCCTCACGCTCTCCCCGGCTCCGTCCGGGGCCGTGACGTTTGCCTGGTCGGCAGGCGACACCGTCCTCACGGCCTCCTGGACCGGAGGCCTGACCCTGGGAACGGCGTATACCGTCAGGATGGCGGCCACGGCCGAGTCGGTTCCCGGTGTCCCGCTCGGCACGCCGTTCTCGAGCTTCTTCACGGTCGAGTCTTCGCCCATCGTCGTCGCCGGAAGCGCGTATCCGGCTCCCGGCGCCGTCCAGATCGCCACGGGAAGCGTCGTCCGGATGACGTTCTCGAAGCCGATGCAGACGACCACCGTCGCCTCGGCGTTCCAACTGAAGGCTGACGGCATCAGCGTTCCGGGATCGTTCGCCTGGTCGGGCGAGACCGTCACGTTCACTCCCGCGGCGCCGCTTCCCGCTTCGGGCGCCTGCGTGGTTTCGGTTTCGACGGCGGCGCTGGATACCAGCGGCAATCCGCTGGCGGCCCCCGTCACCTGGCGCTTCGACACGGTGACGACGACGGGCACGCTCTGGACGCAGCTTCTTCCCAATGATTTCACTGCGACGGAGCGGTTCGGCGTGCGGCGCGGGCATGCGACGATTTCGTTCAACAACCGGCTCTGGGTCATCGGCGGCAGCGACGGATTCACGTTCTTCAACGATGTCTGGAGTTCGGCGGACGGGGTGACGTGGCAGCAGGAGTTGGCCCACACCGAAACGCCCGGCGCGTCGCAGTTCGGAGGGCGGACGAATCATGCCTGCGCCGTCTTCAACAACCGGATCTGGCTGACGGGCGGGTATATCGACACCGGCACCGGCCTGGACGTGACGGATGATGTCTGGTCGAGCGCCGACGGCGTGATCTGGCGCCTGGAATCGGCATCCGCCGAGTATTGGGCGCGCGGCGACCACCAGATGCTCGTCTTCGACGGCAAGCTGTGGATTCTCGCGGGGCAGACCTACGACACGGACGGCCGCGAAACGCTGCTGGGCGACACCTGGGCATCCTCCGACGGCATCACCTGGACCGAGCGGGGCATGACCACGGCGTATTTCCCGCGCCGGCTCGCCGCGGCAGGCGTGATCGGCAACGCGATGTTCATCTGGGGCGGCTACGGCACGGATGCCGTCGGCGCTGCAGGTCCGCGCCACGACATCTGGAGATCCGTGAATGGCGATCAGTGGAGCCTCGTGACGACCGCTGCGCCGTTCGCCGCGCGCAGCGGAGCCGCCCATACCGTTCTCGACGGCACCGCCTGGATGATCGGCGGGTATGGCATCGGGCCGTCGGGCTTCGATGATCCTCTGAACGATGTCTGGAGCTCCCGGGACGGGGTGACCTGGAATCTCCTGCTCCCGCATGACGAGAGCGCCTCGGGCAGATTCTCGCCGCGCCGGCAGGCCGGGCTCGGGCAGATTGCCGGCAGCCTGTTCCTGATCGGTGGGGAAGAACGTCTCGAAACGACCAATGATGTCTGGAAACAGGAGTAACGCCGCATGACCGACCCCCTGACGAATGGAGGGCCGCAGCCCATGGATGCCGTCCATCCGGCATCGGAAGAGGTTATTCGCCCGCCTTCCTACGGTTTCGAGGTGGTGCAGTCTCTGTTTCTGCTCCTGATCTTTCTGGTGGGATACGGCATCTGCCACCTGCTCGGCTTCGTGTACGGATCGGCGTCTTTCGCCCGTGTCATGTTCACGATCTTCGTCGGCTTCAACATCGCCTCGGTATACGTGGCCCTGCAGGGGCTGAAGCACCTGCCGCCGCGGAGCCTGCTGAAGGAGTCGATGGCGAACATGACGATCTCGCTCGGCTGCGCCGCGATGGCGAACGGGCTGGATCTGGCCCTGTGGCTCTCGGGAATCGCGCTGATCAAGTCGTCGTTTTTGCCGAATCTGTTCTTCGTCTCGGCGCTGTTGTTCGGTGTCGCCGGCATTCTCCAGATGGCGCGCGTGTGCCGGGTCTCGCCGGGGATCGATTCGGCCACGACGTTTTTTCTGATCGTCCTTGCCTGTCTCGGCCTCCCGTATCTGATCGATCCCGGTGTTTTTTCGGCAAGCGCATCGACCTCGTTCAACAAGGAGCTCGTTTTCGGCCTGCTGTATGCGCTCGCGATCGGTTTCATGTCGTCCATCGCCCTGAAAATCTGGAAAGACGCCCAGGGTACGTTGCGCTCATCCGCACGTCTCATCTCGCTCGGCGCCCTGCTGCTGAGCCTCGGCTGCGCGATCTACGGGCCGCTGTTTTTGAAGCAGTCGGCCTTGGGAGTGGCGTCTCACGGGGTCCATGTGATTCTCGCCCTCGGGTATTTCACCGTCGGTCTCGGGATCCAGCGCATGGGGATGACGGTCGTCGACGTGTTTTCTCCGGAACAAGAGCTGCTTTCCACGGGACGCCCGCTGGTCGATATCTTCGGTCCGGTGTTGGGAATGCGGGTGTATGATGCGATGGTGAAGCGGATCCGGGAGTCGAATGCCGCCCTGGTGCGGATCGAAACCGAAAGTCAGCTTCGCAATCAGCACATCGCCGAACTCGAGCGGGAGATCAAGCGCAGCACCGAGGCGGAAGACGCGCTTCGCAAGGCCATGGAGGCTTTGGAAACGGCGAACCAGTCGAAGAACCATTTCCTCTCGATGATGAGCCATGAGCTCCGCACGCCGCTCACGGGCATCCTCGCATACGGCCAGATGCTTTCGGATCCCAGCGGCCCGCTGAGCGAATCGACGACGGAGGAGATCCGCGAGCTGGGCGCGCGCATCCGGAAAAGCGCTGGTCATCTTCAGAACCTGATCGACGGAATTCTCGAGCTTTCGCGGACCGAAGCCGACCGGACGACCCCTCACATCGGGCCTCTCCTGCTCAGCGAGCTTCTGGACTTCGTTGTGCCGCTCGCCGAACTGCATGCCCAGGAGCGGAAGATCCAGTTCACTCTCGAGGTTCCCCAGGTGGATATCAGTCTCTCGACCGACCATCATTATCTGCGGCAGATCATCATCAATCCGCTGCTGAACGCCTTCAAGTTCACGCCTGCCGGCAGCGTGACGCTGAAAATCCAGGCATTGGATGCAGACCTCCACCTCCTGATCGCTGACACGGGGATCGGCATCCCGCCGGAGCTGCAGGAAAAGATCTTCGAGCCGTTCTACCAGGTGAGTTCGGGGAATACCCGGAAATACGGAGGTGTCGGCCTCGGGCTTCCGATCGTCAAACGTCTTGTCACGGCTCTCGCCGGCTCGATCGAGCTCGAGAGCGAAACCGGGAAGGGCACGTGCATCCGTATCGTCCTTCCCGACATTGTCATAGCGAGTAATATATGAATCAGATTGAAGAACGAAAATCCGTAGACCTCTTCTGTGACGGCGCGTGCAGCGGCAACCCGGGGCCGGGCGGCTGGGGCGCGCTTCTGCGGTTCCGGGATGCCGAAAAAGAGCTTTCCGGGGGCGAGGCGCACACCACGAACAACCGCATGGAGCTGATGGCCTGCATTGCCGGCCTGGAGGCGCTGAAATCGCCCTGCCAGGTACGCGTCACGACGGACAGTCAGTATCTGGCGAAGGCGTTCAAGGACGGCTGGCTCGAAAAATGGCAGAAGAACGGCTGGCGAACGAGCTCGAAAGAACCGGTCAAGAACCGCGAGCTCTGGGAGCGGCTGATCGCCCTGGCGAAGGCGCACGAGGTGAGCTGGCACTGGATCCGTGGACATGCCGGGCACCCCGAGAACGAGCGATGTGACAGGCTTGCCGTCGAAGCCAGAGAACGCATGGCCCGGGGAGCTTGATGCAAGGCGTTTTTTCGAGGGGTTCCCAACCGGTGATGGCGGCGTTCATCGGGTTCCTTATCCTGACCGCGTGCTGCGGATCGGCATGGGGAGCCCATACGCGGCCGCTCGACCCCCTGAAGGTGCTCGAGCAGCTTCCGCCGCCCGATGTACGCTACCCGACGGCAGGCGCGCAGCGGCCGGTGGAAGACGAGCAGGCAAAGCCGCCGGTCAACCCCGAGCTGCAACGGCCTGCCCCGGCCTCCCATCCGATATCAGGAGGGCCCTTGCCGTTTCCGCTTTCCGGCGGGATCACCGGCAGCCTCTCAATGCCCCTTCAGGGCAGCCCGGCTTCTTCGGGGGCCCAGGTCAGGATTCCCGCTTCCGGAGGCGCGGCCCTGGCAACGGCGGTCGGAGTCGCGGGAGAAACGTCCTCACGAACAGGCACCGGCACGCCGTCCCTTGCCGCCCGCCGCCCCCCGGCTCCCCCTCCGTCGCCCAAACCCACCGCGCCGCTTTCCACGGCCACGGTTGCCATCCCGAAGCCGAAACCGGCGCCGACCTCTCTCACGAAGCAGCCGGCAACTCCGACCGCTCCCATCGGCCACGCCGCCGCAACATCGACAACCGGCGTGATGGCTACGGCCACGGCTGCGGTGCCCGCAACCGCCCCGCAGGGTGTGGCGGTCCTTCCTGCGGCATCCGAATCCGTCGCCTCCGTCGTCGCCCCCGCATCGTCAGCGGCCCTCGATCCGGAACTGACCGTTGCCGGGAGCGAGACGGGCGAAGAGGAACCATCTGCCGAAAACGCATCGGCCGAGGCTGTCCTGGTTCAGGCGCGGGCCTTGCGCGATTCCGGTTCGTTCGACGAGATGATGACCCTGCTCGACGAGCAGGGAGATCTGGTGGGTGAGCATCCGGAAGCCGCGAGATTGCGCCTCGAGCAGCTCCTCAAAGCCGCAAAACCCGACTATATGGGGCTGAAACGGCAAGGAGACATCATCCTTCAGAGCGAGCCCCAGGACCCCGAGGCGAACTACGCCGTGGGCCTGTACTGGGTCTATTCGAAGAAAGCTGACGCCGGCAAGGCCCTCACCCATCTGGGCATCGCCAAATCCGCCAAACGGGCGCCGGCGGGTGCGGGAAGCCTGTACTGGACGGTTCTGACGAAACGGTTCTGGCCTCTTGTCCTGCTCCCGCTCGCCGGCATCGCCTTCATCGTCGACCGGCTGCGCAAGCGACGCGGCAGCATGGCTGCCGGCGCAGAACCGCCCCAAAGCCAGGCGCCCGAAGAGACCGTTCCGCCCCGCACGGGCTTCGCGGGTATTCTCGGGAGGATCCGATCCTTGTTCAAGCGCCCTCCCGCCACGGCAGAGGGCACCGCTCCGGTTTCGGAGGTCACGACCGATGCACCCCGGGCCGGTGGCTGGAAAGACAAGCTGGCGGGAGTTCTCGACACCTTCAAATCCCTTGCCTCGAAGCTGAAAAAGCGCCCCGCCGAGCCCGATCAGGCACCGGCACCGGACACCCCGCCGGCAGCGGCTGACGAACAGGCTTCTTCCATACCGGATGACGCATCCTCTGAAGCCCCGGAAGAGGAGGAGTCCGCCGGTTCCGATGATGGCGTTGCGCCATCCGATGAGGAGATCACCGAAGAAGACTTTGCCGAGGCGGAAGAAACCGCATCGGACGAAGAGGCCGGCGAGGCGGAATCCGAAGGGGAAGAGACTTCCTCTTCAGAAGACGCCGCCGGGGAGGCCGTCGAAGAGGAACCAGCCACCGAAGGTGACGCTGAGACCGCCGAAGAGGCGGATGACGAGGCCGTTGCAGACGACGAGGCGGTTGCAGACGATGACGAAGCGGCCGGAGAAGACGGCGAAGAGGAGGGCTCGGACGAAGGCGCCGAAGGAACGTTCGATGAAGAAGGCGCCCAGGAATCGGAAGACACGCCCGAGACGGCTGACGGAGAAGAGGAACGCACCGAAGAGTGACGGTCAGGTATAATATTACTTTATATTATATATCTCCGCGACATCCGGAGCCTCGGAGGCGACCTCGGGCCAGAAATACCGCACCAGCAGCGCGTAGGCGGGCTTCTGTTTGAACCCGCCGATCGGACCGGCATGCGAGCCGTTCGCGATGACAGCGTTCCAGGCATCCCGACCGCTCCAGCCGCGACGCTCCCGGAGATATTTCGCGATGATCGCGCCGGTCCGGTCGCATCCCCACTGACAATGAACGTAGGCCCCCTCGTCGATCGCGGCAAGCAGTTCTGCCGTCCGGCTCGCGTCGGGCACCTGTTCGGCGGTCATCCGGCAGGGCAGCCAGGCGAGCCCCTCTTCGCGACACAGCCGCCGGAGCCGTTCCAATTGCCGGTCTTTCCCTGACGGCACGTGGAGGGTGATGACGGTTTTCGCCCCCCTCTCCTTCAGATCGCGCAGATAGCCTCTGACCCGTTCGTCGGGATTCGCCCCGGTCACCGGGTGAAACAGCGTTCCGCCGGCGAACAGGCGATCGTCGATCACGCGAAAGTTGTAGGGCCGGGCCCCGTCCCCGCGGGCGTCGCCGATGGGGCTTTTGACGGAAACGGAAGGACAGGGTGCCGGCCGTTCACGGGCGACAGATGCGGAGGGCAGCGCCGTTCCGAGCAGAAGAACGACGGCGAGGATCCAGCGCAGGAAATGGTTCGGCATGGTTCCGACTCCTTTCGGAGCAACGCAAAAACGCCTTCCGGCCGCGATCACACGGGAGCGGGCCGAAAAGCGTTTTGCCAGGCTGAGATCAGCGGTTGGGTGAAGCTTCCCTCACACCTTGCGGTAGACGTTCAGGCCGACCTTCTCGTCGCGGCCCGGCAGCGAGTAGTTGCCTTCGGTCGTCGCGATGATCAGGGATTTGCCGGACGAGGACTTGCCGAATTCCTGGTTCAGATCGACCTTGATGGTCAGGATGTTGCCCTCAACGGTCATTTCGACGTTCTTCATGACTTCCTCCTAGGATATTTGCGGGAGATCTCGATCGGAACGGGAAGATACCACAAACTTGTCAGAGTTTCCAGACCTCCGCAGCATTTTTCCGGTCTGTCCCCTTCAGATCAGGCAGGTGAGCGGTCTCTTCGGGGTTCGTGGTATACTTCTCCGTCAGAACACCCGTCACCTTCGCAGGAGGCCATCGGCATGAGGAAACGACGCGGCCGGCGGGAAACCGCCCTGGCTCTGATCCCGGCAGTGTTTCTCGCCTTTGCATCCCCCGTCGCCGGGGGGAAACCCGCCATCCGGCCGGACACGGTGGCCGTCGGCGGCACCGATGCGCAGGCCGTTTCCAGCGATACGGTCAATCCGGATGCCATTGCCCTGATCGACGAGGCGGAGGAGTTGTTGCAGCCCGGGAAAGCGCGGGGCGCCTTCGACCGGCTCACCAGTCTCGGCGCGCAGGCCGTTCCGACCATCGGGCGGCTGATGCGGGGGCAGAATCTCCGGCTCGTGCGGGCGGCCATGGACCTGAGCGAGCGGCTCGGCAGCGAAGCGCGCGAGGCCACGCAGGATCTAGCCGCCGCGGTGGCGAACGAAAAACTCGGAGCGCTCCGCGGACGGGCGGCCCGCATTCTTGGAGGTATCGGCGGCAAGGCTTCAGGCGCCCTTCCGCAGCTGATGGGAGCGCTGAACGCCCCGAGCCGGAAAGTCCGAGAGGCGATCGCCCAGGCGATTCTCGACATCTCGTCCCAAAGCGAGCGGTGGACACCGGAGCTGAAGCAGCTTCTGAGCGCCCGGGGCCGGTGGCGGGAACAGGCCGTCACCGTCCTGGTGAAGTATGGCCCCCTGCTCCACCCCGCTCTGCCGGTGATCGCGCGGCTCGTCGAGCAGAAGCCATCCGGCGCTGCGGAGGCGGCCACGCTCCTGCTCCCGTCCGTCCTTCCGACGCTGGGCCGGTCTTCCCAGGCCATCGGTGTCCTGCTGAACCTGGCAGGCGTGGCCGAGCCCGAGATCAGCGCCGACGACGAGGCGCTCGACGGAGCGACGGTCGCGGCGGACGATGCGGCCTCGTTCGAGGATATCGCCGCAGCCGAGTGATCGCAGATGGGCATCGGGGAGGAGATTTTTCCCTGATTCAGGCTTGCCCTCGTACGGCACACGGGATACAATATCGAAAACTACCATAATTCTTCCCTGGCGGCCCATCGCCGGAAACGAGGTCATCGATGTCCAAGAGCCGCGCGACACATGTCTCGCTCGTCCAGAAGGCCTGTTTCACGATCGTCCTGGCCCTGTTCGCCGCCCTGTGCGGCGCCGTTTCGGCCGCCCCGCTGCGCGGCCCCGTCGACGTCACGATCATCCACACCTCCGACATCCACGCGCATCTGATGCCCTTCGACTGTGCCTCGGGCACGGCGATGGGCGGATACGCGCGCATGAAGGCCTATCGCGACACGCTCGTGACGAAGGGTCGCAACGTCGTGCTGCTTTCCTCTGGCGACGTGTTCCAGGGCACGCTGTTTTACCGTTTCTACCGCGGCATTCCCGACGCGACGTTCATGTCCCAGATGGGATATGCCGCGATGGCGATCGGCAACCACGAGTTCGACGGCGGCCAGGACGGCATGTTCGAGGCCTTCCGTGACGCGAAGTTCCCGATTCTTTCGGCCAATCTCCGGTTCGGGGCGAGCAAATCCCTCTCGAACCTGGTGAAGCCGTCGACGATCGTGACGGTGCCTGCCGGTGACCGCAATCTGCGCATCGGCATCATCGGGATCACCGACGAGGAGCTCGAGAAGGACGTGCAGAAGGTGTTTCTCAAAGGCATCGAGGTCGAGAACGCTGTTCCGGCGCTGCGTCGCGAGGTCAAGCACCTCCGGGCGCAGGGCTGCGACGCGATTTTTGCGCTGACGCACATCGGCTGGGACCGCGATCTCGAGCTGGCAGACCAGTTCCCCGAGATCACCGGCTTCATGGGCGGCCACACCCACATGTTCTCCGATCCGCCCCTGGTTCGCCAGGTCGCGGGCGGGCACCAGTTCATCAGCCAGCCGGGCGAGTTCGGCAGTTACGTCTCGCGGCTCGATCTCCGCTTCGAACCGGCCGGTGACGGCATCCGGTGCCAGGTTCTCGCGGCGGGGCTGGTCCCGTTGACCTCCGACATGCCCGAAGATCCGGCCATCAAGGCCACCGTCGACCAGCTCTGGAAGAAGGTCGAGGAGAAAACCTCGGAGAAGCTGGCCGACACCGTGACGCGCCTGGACGGCGATCGTCCCCTGGTGCGTCGCCAGGAGACGAACCTCGGCAACCTCGTCGCGGACGCATTCGTGCGGGTGATGCCTGCCGAGATCGGCCTGGTCAACGGCGGCGGCATCCGCAGCTCGATCCCGGCAGGCCCCGTGCGGGTTGCAGACTGCCTGAACGTGATGCCGTTCGACAATTATCTCGCCCGTCTGAAGATGACCGGGGCGACGCTGCAGAAACTGTTCGAGCAGGTGCGCTCGGACTTCCTCACGACCCCGAGCTACGGGGGCTTCATGCATGTGTCGCGCGGGTTCAAGGTGCGCTACACCCCGGCGGGCGTCGAACTCACGTATCTCGGCCGGCCGATCGAGCCGGAAACCGTCTACACGGTCGTCACGAATGATTTTCTGGCCAACGGCGGGAACGGCCTGACCCCGTTCACCGAGGCGCTCGCCTCGGAAGCATCGGCGATCATCTGTGCCGACGCGATGATGCAGCACGTGAAAGCCCTCCAGGCGATCGATGCGCGCGTCGAAGGCCGCATCGAACTCCAGATCCAGCCGGCCGGCTTCCGGCACCCGGCGCAGCGGCTGCGCATTCCGCGGCCCGCCGACTGACCCGCTCCAGAGGAGTGCCCGCATGAACATCGGATTCATCGGCCTGGGCCGGATGGGCCTGAACATGGTCCGGCGTCTCACCTCCGGGGGCCACGGCGTTCACGTCACGGCCCGCACGACGGCCAAAAAAGCCGAAGCGGAAGAGACCGGTGCCCGCTGGGTCGATCTGCCCGAAGGCTTCGTGAGCGCCCTGCCCGCCCCGCGTGCCGTCTGGCTCATGGTTCCGGCGGGCCAACCAACGCAAGAGCTGATCGACACGCTCTCTCGCTGCCTCGAGCCGGGTGACATCATCGTCGACGGCGGCAACGCGGACCACCGGGACTCGGCGCGTCGTGCCGGGGAAGTGGCGGCGCGGGGCCTGCGGTTCGTCGATTGCGGCACGAGCGGCGGCGTCTGGGGTCTGCAGAACGGGTATTGTCTGATGATCGGGGGCGAGGAGAGCGCCGTCGCGCATCTTGCCCCCGTTTTCACCACGCTCGCCCCGCCGAACGGCTGGATGCACGTCGGCCCCGCCGGTCACGGACATTACGTCAAGATGATCCACAACGCCGTCGAGTACGGCATGATGCAGGCGTATGCGGAAGGCTTCGACCTTCTCCGCCGGCATTGCGGCGAAACCCTCGATCTGGCCGCGGTTTCCCGCCTCTGGAACCAGGGGAGCGTCGTGCGCTCCTGGCTGCTCGAGCTTTCCGAACGCGTCTTCGCCGCATCCCCGGATCTCGCGGATCTGAAGGGGCGTGTCGATGATTCCGGCGAGTGCCGGTGGGCGCTCGAGTCGGCCATCGCCGAAGGCGTGCCGGCTCCCGTGTTTGCGGCAGCCCTGTTCACCCGGTTCGCCTCGCGCAGCGAGGATGCCTTCGGCAACCGTTACCTGGCCGCCCTGCGGAACCAGTTCGGCGGCCATGCCGTGACGCGCCGGCCGACGGAATGACGACGCCGGAAACGGCGGGCTGCGCCTCGACCCTCGTCATTTTCGGCGGCACCGGCGATCTCGCGCGCCGCAAGCTCGTTCCCGCGCTGGCGCATCTCCGGGCCGCGGGGGCCCTTCCTGCCGACCTGCGGATCGTGCTGACGGGCCGCCAGGCCCAGACCCCCGACGCCTCTCTCGGCGAGCTCCGCGAGCTGCATGCCACGCGCCTCGCCGCCGATTCCCGGCTGGCACGGGGGCTCGACGAGCTGCGGCCATCGCTGTACACGCTCCGGCTCGACCCGGGGGCCCCTGATGCGCCGGATCGCCTCAGAGAGGGCATCGAAGCCATCGAGCAGCCTGGCACGAGCCATTCCAGACTGTTCTACCTGGCCGTCCCCCCCGACCATATCGCGCCGTTTCTGCCGCTGCTCGAGCCCCTGCTCGCCGGCACGACGCCGTGTTCCCGCCGCTCGCGCATCATCGTCGAGAAGCCGTTCGGCCACGATCTTGCCTCGGCGAGCGCGCTCGAGGCGCGGCTTGGCGCCGTCGCCCGGGAAGAGCAGATCCTCCGCATCGATCACTACCTCGGCAAGGAGGCGGTCCAGAACATCCTCGTGATGCGATTCGCGAACGCCTTTTTCGAACCCGTCTGGAACCGGCATTACATCGACCACGTCCAGATCAGCTTCGCCGAACAGCTCGGGGTGGGCCACCGCGCCGCCTTCTTCGAATCGACCGGCATCCTCCGGGACGTCATCCAGAACCATCTCCTGCAGGTGCTCTGCCTGACAGCCATGGAGCCGCCGCTGTCCCATCGCGCCGAAAGCATCCGGTTCGAAAAGCTCAAGGTGCTCAAGGCCCTCCGGCCGATCGCGCCGGACGCAACCCCGACCACGACCGTGCGCGGCCGGTATGCCGCGGGCCGGATCGCCGGGAAGCCCGTTCCCGGGTATCTCGACGAACCCGGCGTCCCCGCCGGCTCCACGACGGAAACATACGCGGCGCTACAATTGCACATCGACACCTGGCGCTGGTCGGGCGTGCCCTTCTACCTGCGCGCGGGGAAGCGGCTTTCCGCGAGCCAGACCGAAATCTCGGTCCATTTCCGGCCCGTTCCCGGCCACATCTTTCCGGCCTCGGCCGGCCAGGCCCAGCCCAATGTCCTGGTGATGCGCGTCCAGCCCAACGAGGGAAGTCACCTGCGGGTGAACGTGAAAACGCCCGGCCGCCAGCTCGAGCTCGGCAGCGTCGGAATGGACTTTTCCTACCAGACCTCGTTCGGGCCCGACCGCCCCGACGCCTACGAACGCCTGCTGATCGACGCCATCCAGGGCGACACCTCGCTGTTCATCAGCCAGGGCGAGATCGATGCCTCCTGGCGGTTCATCGACCCGATCATCCAGGGCTGGCAACGGCCTTCGTCGGCTCCTCCCGCAGCCTATACGGCCGGAAGTGACGGTCCCGCCGAAGCCGACCGACTGCTCGAAGCGGGGAATCGCGCCTGGCGGCCGCTCTGCACCGAAGCCTCCTGTCCATGGTGACGTTTCGTCCCCTTCCGGGTATCGACCTGGTGGTGGAAACGGCTCCCGACACGCCCGATGCCGACCGGTGGTTTTCCGACCGCATCGCGGAAGAAGCCGCAGCGATTCGCGCGCGAACGGGCCGCCCGCCGCTGATCGCGCTTTCGGGGGGATCGACGCCGGGCCCGGTCTACGAGGCTCTCGCCCGGGACCAGGCGAATCTCGTGCAAACCGCCTTCTGGTGCCAGACCGACGAGCGGGATGTGCCGCCCGACCACCCCGACAGCAACCAGGGGCTGATCCGTCGGACCCTGTTTCGTACCGGCCCCGACACCGAGATTCCCCATTTCCTTGCGGTTCCCCTACCCACGGCAGCTCCGGAAGCAACGGGGCGGCGGTATGCGGCCCGACTTGCCGCCCATCTCGCACGCACGGGAGCCTCGGGAATCGATCTGGTGCTGCTCGGCATCGGCAACGACGGCCACACGGCCTCGCTATTCCCGGATGCCGACTGGCGGTTCGCGACGGCGGCACCGTTCCGCGCCATCCGGGTGCCCCATCTGGGCGGCTTCCGGTACACCCTCACCCTGCCCTCCCTGATCGGGGCCTGCCGCCGGATCTTTCTCGCCCGCGGAAGTTCAAAATCTTCCGTTATATATCGAATCATTCACGACACCGAAGGGGCGTATCCCGCCGGCGTCGTGAGCCAGTGTCCTGCAACGCTCTGGCTTCTCGACGAAGCCGCCGCCGCGAACCTCCCCCGATGATCAACACCCCCCGGGCCGAAGCCCGGGGGGTGTTGATAAGAACCGTTTATCCGTGAAGGATTACTGCGGGATATGCAGGGTCATGCCGACCTTCAGGCTCTTCGGATTCTTGATGTTGTTGGCTTCGGCGATCTTCTTCCACTTCTTGGTGGTGCCGTACACCTTCTTGCTGATCTTGGCAAGGGTGTCGCCCTTCTCGACCTTGTACTCGCTGGCCTGGCCGACATCGGCGGCGCCGTCGGTCTCACCGGGGATCGGGGCGGACTCGGTCATCGGAGCGGTCTCGGGAACCGGCTCGGGCAGGGGTTCCGGGGCCGGAGCGGGCTCGGGCATCGGCTCGGGAGCGGGTTCCGGAGCGGGCTCAGGAGCGGGTTCCGCGGCGGGTTCCGCGACCGGGGCGGCAGCGGCTTCCTCGACGATGCGGAAGTTGCGGACTTCAACGCCACCCGACGGGAACTTCGCATCGGGCTTGCGGACGTTACCGAACACGCGAACGGTAGCGCCCTGCTTCTCGGCAATCTGCTCGGCCTTGCGACCGGTCAGCTCGAGAACCTGACCATCGCTGGTCTTGAACATGACCTTGCGGCCCTCGACGGACTCGACCTGTCCCGTGATGGTGGTCGAATGATTCTGCTTGCGGAACCACTCATTGACCTTCCACCAGGAACCGGCGTACGCGGAGGTGCCAGCCAGGCTCATCATGACGGCCAGGGCAGAAACGGCAACGGTCTTTCTCATCAACACTTCCCCCTTATAGGATCGTGAATCTTTGCGGGCCCTGCCCGCGATATCGGAATCTATACCGTTCTTTGGAGTTTTGCAAGGGGGGAGCGTACGATTTTTTTCATTACTCCCCTCCCAATCATCCGGTACGTTTCCCTTCCCGCATTCCACCGGGCTGAGAGATCGTGGAACGCCTCCCGTCAGCGGGACGGCTCGGAGGCGATGCGGACCGACCCCATGATCCGCTCCAGCAGCGGCTGATACACCTCTTCCCGGCCGGTCGGCAGGAGACACTGGGCCAGCACGAACCGATCCCCGGGGAAGACGAACCAATCGACCTGGGAAAGAATGCGGTCTTCCGCCCGCAGCCGCCACGCCAGCATCCGTGCCGGTATCGGCCCGAAAGACTTCCCAATCGGACCGCGACGCGACTCGAACTGGATCCCGGGAGACTCCATCAACGCTTTCGTCCGGTGCTCGACATACGCCTCGACGACCTCGTCGGGCGGATCACCGCCCGGCCCGGTCAGGATGTCGAACCGCTCGTGGAACGGGCCGGTCACCGCCATCGCCTCCCAGCCCGGCTGCGGAGAGCCCCCCGGTTCGACGCTCCAGCCGGCCGGCAGGTCGAGAGCGATGCTCGAGGAGGCAATGCGCGTCGCCTGCATCGGCGGAGTCCGCCCGGGATACCCGTCAGAGCCGAGATATGCACGGAACTGGGCAGCGGAAAGGCCCAGAGTCGACACAACGAAGATCAGGGAAGTCACCGACGCGGCGCGAACAAGCCCGGGATGCTCGATCAGTCGCGCGAGGAGAATTCCCGCCAACGCTCCCCCGGCGAGACCGCCAAGATGGGCATGGTTGTCGATCCCCTTCTCGACGAAGCCGATCGCGAGATTGACGAGCAGGATGAACACCAGGGTCGAGATCTGCCCCTGCCGCGAAAGGGCTTTCGCGCGCGCCCCTCCGAACAGCTCGAGCGAAATCGCCGCCCCGAGCAGCCCCAGCACGGCCGCCGACGCACCCACCGAGAGCCCGTTCTGCGCCCAGGCCGTCGCGACACCGCCGCAGATCCCGCCAACGAGATACACTCCCAGGAAAAGGGGCCAGCCGACAAGAGTTTCGACGGGCGGGCCGAAGTATTTGAGGGCGAGCAGGTTCATGCACAGGTGCAGCCAGCCCATGTGCATGAACTGGTAGGTCACGAGCCGGAACCATTCCCCCTGTCGCACGAGAAAGCCGCTGTTCGCGCCGTATCGCACCAGATCCAGCAGATCCGATTGGTCGGCGACGGCGATATACAGCAGGAAGACGCCGAACAACAGCTTCATCATCTGGCCGGTCGCACGCTCGACCATCTCGGGCGGCTGGGCCGCGCGGGAGCTTTTTTCGGTCATGGCCGTGAAGCCGTCACGCCGGGCTGCCCGGATCTCCACAAGCTTCGGCACCAGGCTGGAGGTGAAAAACGTCTCCTGTTCGATGAGGCCCATGATTCGCTGCCGCATCCACGGGATCCAGGTGTCGGGAAGCTGTTCGCGAGCCTCGCGCAGCGCCGATTCGAGGAGCTCGCGACCCCGGGCGGCATTACCGGCATAACACGAGGCGATTCCGCGCCAATAGAGGCGCAGAGCGGGTGGCAGCGAATCGACGACGGCCTGGTTCCCCTCGATCATCGCCTCGAACTCCGGCTGCCAGCCCATCATCGCGAAAAAAATCATCCGGCAGACGACGACATTCGACCGTTGATCCGGGGTCAGCCCGGGAACGAGCCTCTCGAGCGCCACCTGCGCCTCCATCGCCTCCTCGTGCCGCCCCGTCTCGAGCAGCGCGCGCACGATGTAGATCAGCTCCTCGAACGGGTAGGCAGACCAGGCCCCACCCGGAACCAGCAGGATCTCGAGCAGCGTTTCGAACCGGCGCAGATGGAACAGCGTGATCCCGATGAACACCCGCGTCGTAGCGTCGAACGGCTCGCCCCGAGGCATCAGCGCTTTCAACTGCGCGATCGCCTCGTCCGGCCGCTCCCCGATGCCCGCCAATGCCTCGGCCACATCGAGCAGATGCGCATTCAGGTCGCTCCAGACCACCCGCGCCTTCCATCGGGCCAGCGGCGCGATCTCGTCGAACCGCTGCTCCGCGACGAGCGCCTCGATCCGGCGCTGGATCAGCATCGGCACCCCCACCAGCAGGAAGATCCCGGCGCCGGCGGCCGCCACGCTCCAGAGCGCCACCAGATCCCGGCCCAGCAGGAACACCATGAACGCGGCGAGAACCCCCAACTGGGCGATATACCCGGAAAATGCGCGAAATCCGCGCCGGGCGAGGGAAAACATCATGAACCCGACGTTCGCGAGAAAGATATACAGGATCAGCCGATATGCCATTTCCATAGGGGGCTTCAGGGTATCACAAGCCCCCTCGCCGCGAAACCTCTGCGATCATTCAACACCGAGGCGTCCCCCCCCCCTTCAACGCATCCGAAGATGACACGGATGGCGCAGATTCTTTCTCGAACGGGCCCTTGGGGATGTGCGAATCGATGATTTTCGCATCAACCATCGTCGGCGCATCGTCTCAGGGCGGGTTTGAAACCCGCCCCTACAGAAGGCAGGGGGGATTCGTGTATACTGGAGTGCACATCGATGGGAAAACGAGGAGGGTCCGCACATATATGCGAAATAATATATATTACATTCTATCATCTTGCCTCCTGGCGGTTCTGGGTCTTCTGATGGGCACGGCGACGGGCTGGGCGCTCGAGATGACGGAGGGGCGGGTCGCGGCCTTCCAGCGGGACGTGATGCGGGCGCTCACCGAACTGCTGCCCGACGCCAGCCCTGTCGGCCAGGACGGTCTCGTCATCGAGACGCACGATCGCTTCGTTCGCAACATCCGCCTCCGTTCGCTGAACGCGACCATCGACGGGATCGACGATCAGCTCCATGCCCGTCTGGCCCGTCGCGAAGCGCAATTCGAGGACCTGAGTCGGGTCCGGTCCGTCGATGTCGAAATCGAGCTCGACGCCGCCGACATCCGCCGTTTCATCGATGCCGAACTGGCCCGCCAGAACGCGGCGCACCGGGCGCTCTCCGGCCTCCGCATCACGTTCGGCGCCGGCCGGGTACAGGTCTCCGGCACCGTCGACGTCGCGAAAATCCCGGGCAATCCCCTCTCCTTCATCGCCCTCGGCCAGGCTCCGTTCACGGCCGAAGCCTCGCTCCGCATGGAAGGCGACCGGCTGATGGTCGATATAGCGAACGCTACACTGAACGGGGTGGCGTTCGTTCCGCCCCTCAGCACGCAGGTGCTCGACTGGCTGAACCCGCTGATCGATTTTTCGGCCCTGCCCCAGCCCGCCGGGGTGACAAAGCTCGAGATCACCCCGAAGGGCATCTCACTTCGGGGCTTTCTCTTTTCGAGGTGACGGTTCGGCCTCCGGTTTCGGCTTCGCTTTCGTCTTCGCCTTGGCCTTCCCCTCGACCAGCTCGATGCCGGTCTTGTCCTCGCGCATCCGGATCTTCCCGTCGACGGTGCGGCCGTCTTCTGTCTTGAACCCGTTCAGAGGCTTCGTCGTCTTCCCGGCGATCAGGGCGTCGATGGCCTCCTGCGGCAGGGCCACCCCCTGGAACTCTTTCCAGACCACGTAGTTGCACCCCTCGCGGAACCGGTCACACCCGAAGCCGCGCTTCCCCTCGATGATGCTGCCCTTGCCGCAGGCGGGGCAGGTACCGAACGTGGGCCGCGGCGGCCGCAGATCCTCCCGCCGCACCGTTTCGAACCGGCCGGTCTTGACCGAACCGACGATCTCGCGCACGAACCCGGTGATGTCCGTCATGAACTGCGCCGCATCGGCCTTGCCGCGGGCGATATCCGAAAGCCGCTTTTCCCACGATCCGGTCATCTCCGGGCTCGCGACCTGGGGGGCGACCAGCGAGATGAGCTGGATGCCCTTCGAGGTCGGGGTCAGCTTTTTCTTCTCGCGCAGCATGTAGCCGACCCGGATCAGCTTCTCGATCGTTTCGGCGCGCGTCGCGGGCGTGCCCAGCCCGCACTCCTTCATCGCCTGACGCAACTCCTCGTCATCGATCAGCTTGCCGGCCGTTTCCATCGCCTGGAGCAGCGTCGCCTCGGTGTAGGCGGGCGGCGGCTTCGTCTGCCGCACCTGGAGCTTCGCCTCTTTCACCTCCCGTTCGTCGCCCTTTTTCAGCTCGGGAAGCGCCTGCTCATCGTCCCCCTCTTCGGCGGCACCGTCCGGTTCGCGCGCCTCGGGCTGGGTTTTCTCGTAGACGGCTTTCCAGCCGATCTGGACCGTGACCCGGCCGTTCGCCTTGAAATGGTCTTCCTTGCCGGCCTGGAGCGTCACGGCCGTGGCGAGATACTCGTGGTCGGGATAGAAGACGGCCAGGAACCGGCGCGCCACGAGATCGTAGACCTTCTGCTCCTCGGGCTTCCAACCGGCCATTCCGCCCGGCTTCTGCTCGGTCGGGATGATGGCGTGGTGGTCGCTGACCTGGGCGTTGTCGAACACTCGCTTCGACTTCGGAAGCTTCTCGGCACGCAGCGGAGCCAGATAACCGGCATACGCGGGCGGCAACGCCTTGAACCGCTGCGGGACGGTCTTGTACAGATCATCGGACAGATACCGGCTGTCGGTGCGCGGGTATGTCAGTGCCTTGCGCTGCTCGTAGAGTGACTGGGCGGCGGCGAGGGTCTGGGCGGCCGTGAAGCCGTACCGGCTGTTGGCCTCGCGCTGCAGGGTCGTCAGATCGTACAGCAGCGGCGGGGGCTGCTTCTTCTTCGTTGTCGTGACTTTCGTGACGTCGAGATGCGTTCCCCGCAGCCGCTCCATGACGGCCCGGGCCGCCTCGATCGTGGGGATGCGCGTGGGCGTCGTCTTTTCCTTCGGGTCGAACCAGATCGCCGAAAAATCCCCCAGATCCGCCACGACTTCCCAGAAGTCGACCGGCTTGAAGTTCGCGATCTCCTGGTGCCGCCGCACGACCATCGCCAGCGTCGGCGTCTGGACCCTGCCGACCGACAGCACCGAGTCGGTGTTGAACTTCTTCGTGTAGGCCCGGGTGAAGTTCATGCCCACGAGCCAGTCGGCCCGGCTGCGGCACTCGGCGGCGGCGGCAAGATTGTCATACTCGGCACCCGGCTTGAGGCCGGCGAATCCGGCCCGGATCGCCTCGTCGGTCATGCTCGAGATCCAGAGCCGGCGCACCGGCTTCGTGCAGCCGGCATGGTTGTATACCAGCCGAAATATGAGCTCGCCTTCCCGGCCGGCGTCGGCGGCGTTCACCACATCCGCGATGTCGTCCCGCTTCAGCAGCTCGCATACGACGTCGAACTGGTCCTTCGTCTGCGGGATGGCCACGAGCTTCCACGCGGCAGGCAGCATCGGCAACATCGCGAGGGACCATTTCTTCCATTCGGGGTTCTGGACGTCGGGCTCGCCGAGGCAGACGAGATGGCCGACCCCCCAGGACACGACGTACTGCGTTCCCTCGAGGTACCCCTTTCCCTGGCGCGTGGCACCGAGGATGCGGGCGATATCGCGCCCGACCGAGGGTTTTTCGGCGAAGACGAGTGTTTTGCTCATAGGGTTCGTTCGTGGCCGCTTCGCATTCGGGAAACGGCGGCGGCGCTGTATGGTAACGCACCGTCATCTTCCTGTCCAATGGCTTCCCATTCCTGCAGAGAATCGTGAAGCGTCCCAGGCTCGTTCGCCTCACCATTCAGGAAAGAGGAGCGAACGGCCGATAATCTGGGTGCTTGCATCGTGTCGGGAACGTGTGCGGATTTCCGCACGCTTTTCCCGCACAGAAGAAGTGTCATCTGTGGGATTGATGCCGGAAGCCGAGTGTGGCATACTTTCTGCGTATCATTCCTGTGAAACGTTCGTTCATCAAAGGGGGCGCATCATGGCAACCTTCACCTACAAAGCCCGAAACTGGGACGGCAAGATCGTCACGTCCGAAATGGACGCCGAAAGCAAGGAAGTCTGCATCGCGAAACTGCGCGAGAAAGGCTACTTCGTCACGAGCATCGCCGAGAAGAAGGGCGGCGGAGGCATTTCCCTCAGCTTCCTCGAGCGGGGCGTCAACTCCCAGGAAGTCTGTATCTTCGCCCGCCAGTTCGCCACGATGATCGGATCGGGCGTGCCGCTCGTGCGGTGTCTCACGATTCTGCAGCAGCAGTCGGAGAACCCGACGTTCAAGAAGATCATCACGCAGATCCGCTCCGACGTCGAAGGCGGCGCCACCTTCTCGAAGGCGCTCGAAAAGCACCCGAAGGTGTTCTCCGACCTGTTCTGCAGCCTGGTGAAGGCCGGCGAGGTCGGCGGTATTCTCGACCAGATCCTCAACCGTCTCGCCGACTACCTCGAAAGCTCCGAGAACCTCAAATCGAAGGTCAAGGGCGCTCTCACCTACCCGATCGTCGTGTTCGCGATCGCCGGCCTCGTTGTCGTCGCCCTGGTCATGTTCGTTCTGCCGCAGTTCAAGGAAATCTTCATGGGCATGAAGGTCGAGCTGCCGCTCGCGACGCAGATCCTGCTCGCGACCTCCGACTTCATGGTCGCCTGGTGGTTCATCGTCATCCCCGGCCTCCTCGGCGTCCCGTTCCTGATCTACAGCTTCTTCACGACCAAGACCGGCCAGCGCATCTTCGACACGAACATCCTGAAGATGCCCGCCATCGGCATGATGATGCGCAAGGTCGCCGTCGCCAAGTTCACCCGCACGCTCGGCACCCTGATCGCCTCCGGCGTTCCGATTCTGCAGGCCCTCGAAGTCACGGCCCAGACCGCCGGCAACGTGGTCATCGCCGAAGCCGTCGACAAGACCCGCGTCTCGATCCGCGAAGGTGAATCGATCGCCGAGCCGCTCAAGAACTCGAACGTCTTCCCCCCGATGGTCGTGCAGATGATCGCCGTCGGCGAGGAAACGGGCGAACTGGACAAGATGCTGAGCAAGATCGCCGACTTCTATGACACCGAAGTCGACAACGCGGTCAAGGGCCTCACCTCGGTCATCGAACCGATCGTCATCGTGTTCATGGGCGTCGTCATCGGCGGCATCGTTCTCGCCGTCTTCATGCCCATGCTCAAACTGGTCAACGCCTCGGAAGGCTGAGCCCCTCCACAACGGAGTTCCAAGCCCCCGCCCCTCCAACCCGGGCGGGGGTTTTTCATCGGCCGGCTTCTCTGGGGAATCGGGGAAAAAAGAGCGCCGCCCGGGAAGATACGGGCGGCGCTCCGGTTTCGAGAGGGAATCAGATACCGGTGACCTGCTCCTTCGCCGGATTCGAGGCAAGAACCTTGTCGAGCGCCTGGATCAGGTCGTCACGGATGTCCTCGTAATCCTCGCAGCCGACCGAGAAGCGCACGAGGCCGTCGCTGATGCCCGCGGCCTGGCGGCCCTTGGGGCCGACGCTGGCGTGGGTCATGCTGGCCGGGTGCTGGATCAGGGTTTCGACGCCGCCGAGGGAAACGGCCAGCGTGCTGAGTTTCACGGTATCCATGAGGATGCGGCCGGCTTCGACGCCGCCCTTCAGCTCGAAGCTGATCATCGCCCCGAAGCCCTTCATCTGCTTCTTGGCCAGATCATGCTGCGGATGCGAGGGCAGGCCGGGATATTTCACCCAGGCGACGGCCGGATGCTTCAGGAGATCGTTGGCCAGCTTCATCGCGCTGTCCTGCGCGACGCGCACGCGCATCCCGAGGGTCTTGATGCCGCGCAGAACCAGCCAGGCCTGGTGGGGATCGATCGTTCCGCCCATCTGGACAAGCACTTTCTTCATCTGGGCGAACAGCTTCGGATCGCGCGCAATGATGATACCGGCGACGACATCGCTATGACCGTTGAGGAATTTGGTCATGCTGTGCAGGACCACGTCGGCGCCCAGCTCGAGGGGCTTCTGGAGCATCGGGCTGCAGAAGGTGTTGTCGACGACGAGGATGGCCCCATTGGCATGGGCGATCTTCGCGCAGGCGGCGATGTCGCTGATCGAGAGAGTCGGGTTGCCGGGCGTTTCCAGGTACACCAGCTTGGTGTTGGGTTTCATCGCCTTCTTCACGGCGTTGAGATCGGTGGTGTCGAGGAAGGTGGATTCGACGCCGAACCGGGAAAGTTCATTCTCTGCCAGCGTGCGGGTCGGCCCGTACACCGAGTCGGTCGCGACCATGTGGATGCCCTGGCCGAGAAAGGCCATGAACACGGTGGAAACGGCCGCCATGCCGGATGCCGTCGCCAGGGCCATGCCGCCGCCCTCGAGTTCGGCAACGCACTCTTCGAGACCGGCCGTCGTCGGGTTGCCGAGGCGGGTATACTTGTAGCCGGAATCCTGTCCGCTGAACCGCGCCGCGCCCTGGGCGGCATTCTCGAACGCGAAGGTCGACGACTGGAAGATCGGGACGCTGACGCCTCCGTAAAGTTTGTCCGGATGCTGCCCGGCGTGGATACAATCCGTGTCGAACCCCGTCTTGCCCTTCTTCATGAACGAACTCCTTTCCCGATTGCGGCCTCAGCCGCGCATGTATGCGAACGCAGGCATTCTAGTAGCCTTCGGTTCGCTTGTCCAGCGGGATTTCCCCAAGAGGAAAACGGGCTCCGCTGATGCGAAGCCCGTTTTCACCGGTCGGGGCGGCCAGACTCGAACTGGCGACCACTTGAACCCCATTCAAGTACGCTGCCAACTGCGCTACGCCCCGGTGGGTCGAATGCCCAGAACCTTGAGAACGAGGATCTTTATACCATAATCCCCTTCCGTACGCAAGCCTTTTCACCGGATTCCCGCAAATCGCCCCAGGTCCTCCAGGAACCGATCCGCAGATGGCACAGATGCCGCAGATGAAATCCCGAATCTCTTCTTTCCAGGGAGTTTTGGTGCATGTAATGATCCGGCGGTCCCAGTCGTTCATTTCTCCCTGTTTTTATCTGCGTTCATCTGCCCTCCATCTGCGGATGCGTTTCTGAAACCGTTGGATGGTTCGACGGAGCATCATTGTGGGGAAACAGCGATACCGCGTTGTGATCGCAGGGTTGACGTCATTCCTGGGGGCGGATAGAGTACCGGCATCCGCATGCAACGGGAGGGAACCGCCATGGCGTTCACGTTCAATCACAACAACATCAACGTCCGCGATCTCGAGAAAAGCCTCGCCTTTTACAAGGGAGCGCTCGACCTGCGCGAGGTTCGGCGCTACTCGCCGCCCGACGGCAGCTTCACGCTGGTGTATCTCGGCGACGGGAAGACCGGCCACACTCTCGAGCTGACCTGGCTGCGCGACCGCGCCGAAGGCTACGATCTCGGCGACAACGAGTTCCATCTCGCCCTGACGACCGACGATTACGCCGCGGCGCACGCCCGCCACAAGGCGATGGGCTGCATCTGCTACGAGAATCCGGCCATGGGCATCTACTTCATCGAAGACCCCGACGGCTACTGGGTCGAAATCCTCCCGGCCGGCCATGGTGGCAGATGATCGCGTTCCGGCGCGCCCGGACCCTTCTGCCACATATTATAGTATTTCGTGCATTTGATCTGCCGATTCCGGATCGGCTATCCTGATTCCATCATCTCACCAGGGAGGATTTCATGAAGACCGCGAAGATACCCGGCAAAGCCCAGAGGGACACGCAGAGGAAGCAGGTGATCGAGGCGCTGAACACGGCACGCAGCATGGAGCTGCACGGCATCCATCAGTACATGAACCAGCATTACAACCTCGACAACCTGGACTACGGGGAACTGGCCGCGAAGATGAAGCTGATCGCCATCGACGAGATGCGCCATGCCGAAGCGTTCGCCGAGCGCATCAAGGAGCTCGGCGGCGAGCCGACGACGGAGCAGGCGGCGAAGGTCGAGAAGAACCAGAAGGTCAACGTGATCTACCCCTTCGACGCCGACCTCGAGGACGAGACGATCGCGGCGTACAACGCGTTCCAGCGCCTCTGCGTCGAGAACGGCGACAGCATCACCGCGAAGTTGTTCGAGACGATCATCAGCGAGGAGCAGATCCACTTCAACTACTTCGACAACGTCGGCGAGCACCTCAAGACCCTCGGCGCAACATTCCTGGCGCGGATCGCCGGGACCCCGGCCGAAGTCGGCGCCGTCAGCCCCGGCTTCGTAGGCACCCCGGGCGGGGCCGCCTGATCCCCTCCGGGCGGCGCTCTCCTCCGCCCGACTGCAGAAAAACCGCCCCCGGAAGCAGGTTCTTTCCGGGGGCGGTTTTATATTCAATCATTTTATAAGCTTCGAGATTCTTACGTCCCCATCGCGGGTGAGTCCGGCCGCTCCGGCCGGGGCTCCGTCACGAGCCACGAAACGAGCGCGCCGATACCGCTCGTCGTGCCCCGGCAGGTGACGTCGAAGATCGGGGCGCGGTCGTTGACAGCCCGGATGCCGGCCTCGAAGGCGGCGCGGTCGAACTCGACATGGCCGAGCAGATCGGTCTTGTTGAGGATCACGACGTCGGCGAGGGCGAAGATCGCCGGATACTTGCGGGGCTTGTCGTCGCCCTCCGGCACGCTCGCGATGACAAGGCGGAGATCTTCACCGAGATCGAACTCGGCCGGACAGATCAGGTTCCCGATGTTCTCGATGAACAGCAGCCCCGGCCCGGAGACGGCCGGCAACGCTTCGAAGGCGCGGCGCACCGATCCCGCGTCGAGATGGCAGTCGCCGTCGGTGTTGATCTGGTGAACCGGGATTCCGGCG
>JAKQOH010000210.1 GCA_029565415.1 Candidatus Rifleibacteriota bacterium
CCAGCTCGATCCGTCGACGCACCAGGCGCAGGTCGAGCAGGCCACGGCGAACCTCGAGAACGCCCGGGCGAACGAGCGGAACAGCACCGCCCAGATCCAGAATCTGCGCGCCTCGATGCTGGGCGCGAAAGCCGACGAACAGGTCGGTCTGGCCAACGTCCGCAAGGCGGAAGTGGCGGTGACGGATGCGGAGCGGAGCTACAAGCGCATGAAAGAGCTGGCGGCACGGCGGCTCGTTTCCCAGTCGGATCTCGACTCGGCGGAGACGGCGTTTGCCTCGTCGAAAGCGGCCCTCGAAGCCGTGAAAAGCCAGATGGCGACCTACCGGGCGAAACAGGGTTCGATCGAGGCCCAGATCGAGGCCGCCCAGGCGCAGCACAGCGGAACCCTTTCCCAGATCCGCCAGATGGAAGCGCTTCTCAACGTCGCGAAGATCAATCTCAGCCGCACGAATATCTACTCGCCCATCGACGGGGTCGTCGTCTCGCGAAAGGTCGACGTCGGCCAGACCGTCGCGGCGAGTCTCCAGGCCCCGACGCTGTTCACGATAGCGAAAGATATGCGACGCATGCAGATCGAGACGGCCGTCGACGAGGCGGATATCGGCATGGTGAAAGAGGGCCAGACCGCGCAGTTCACGGTCGACACCTTCAAGGGGCGCACCTTCAAGGGCCGTGTTTCCCAGGTGCGGCTCTCCCCGACCATCTCCTCGAACGTCGTGACCTACTCGGTCATGGTGATGGTGGACAACGATGATCTGGTCCTGATGCCCGGCATGACGGCGAACGTCGAGATCCTCGTCGAGAGCCGGGAGAAGGTGATCCGGATCCCCTCCCAGGCGCTGTTCTTCAAGCCCCCGACGGGATACGCGCCCGCGAAGCTTCCGCCTCTCCCCGAAGGGAATCAGCATGTCCGGGTCTGGATCCTCTCCTCTGACGCGATGCCTCTTCCGGTCACGGTCAAAACGGGCATCAGCAGCAGCCGGTACACGGAGCTCGTCGAAGGCGATCTCAAACCCGGCCAGCAGCTCCTCGTGACCAACAAGAGTGCGGGAAACGGAAGAAGCCGTTCGCCGCGCGGCCCCATCCGCCTATGAGCCAGACCGGGAACGGCGCTTCGCCGGTCCGGGCCGGGAAGGAACCGCCCCTTCTCGAGATTTCGGGCGTTCACAAGACGTATTTCATGGACGGCGTCACGGTCAAGGCGTTGCGCGGGGTCGATCTCACCGTGCATCGCGGCGAGTTCGTGGCGATCATGGGCGCATCGGGCTCGGGCAAGTCGACCCTGATGAACATCCTCGGCTGCCTCGACCGGCCGACGCACGGGGTGTACAAGATCAACGGCGTCGAGGTGTCGCACCTCTCGAAGAACCAGCTCGCAACGGTGCGGAACCGGCAGATCGGCTTCGTCTTCCAGGGATTCAACCTGCTGTCCCGCACGAGCGCCCTCGAGAACGTGGAGATGCCGATGGTCTACGCGAACGTGCCCCCGGAAGAGCGGCGGGAACGGGCTCTTGCGGCGCTTGCCTCGGTCGGCCTCACCGGCCGGGAGCACCACACCTCGAGCCAGTTGTCGGGAGGCCAGCAGCAGCGCGTCGCGATCGCCCGCGCCCTGGTCAACAAGCCCGCGGTGATTCTCGCCGACGAGCCGACGGGAAATCTCGACTCGCGTTCGAGCGTCGAGATCATGACGATTTTCCAGGGACTGAACGCGCAGGGCATCACGATCGTCCTGATCACCCACGAGCCGGATATCGCCCAGTATGCAACGCGCAACGTGCGCGTGAAGGACGGATCGATCTCCAGCGACACGCCGGTCGAGCGCCAGCTCGATGCGACGGCCGAACTCGCCGCGCTGCCACCGCTCGAACAGAACGGCACGGCCGATGAGGTCGAGCCGCCGGTTCCCGTCGAGGAGGAAGGAGCGGTGCTGCCATGAATCTCTGGGGGGTCATCCGCCTCGCGCTGATCAGCATCGCGCGCAACAAGATGCGCTCGTTTCTGACGGCGCTGGGGATCATCATCGGCGTCGGCTCCGTCGTGACGATGGTCGGGGTCGGCCAGGGGGCGTATTCGTCCGTCCAGAACGAGATCTCCAAAATGGGCACGAGCCTGATCATGATCATGCCGGGCAGCTCGATGTCGGGCGGCTCGCGCATGGGGGCCGGCACCAAAACGACCCTGACGGAGGAGGACGCGCAGGCGATCGAGGCGGACTGCCCGTCGGTCTCGATGGTTTCCCCCATCGCCCGGTCCGCCGCCCCGCTGGTCTACGCGAATCAGAACTGGACCTCCTCGGTCATGGGGGTCGGCGCCGATTACCTCGGCATCCGGGCCTGGAACCTCTCCTCCGGGCGATTCTTCACCGACCAGGAGCTGCGCAACGGCGCGAAAGTCTGCGTGATCGGCAAGGTCGTGGCCGAGAACCTGTTCGGATCGATCAACCCCGTGGGCCGCTCGATCCGGATCAAGAAGATGCCCTTCGACGTCGTGGGCGTGCTCGAAGAGCGCGGACAGAGCGGGCCGAACCAGGACCAGGACGACGTCGTCGTGGCCCCGCTGGCGACGGTCCAGCGCCGCATGCTGGGCGTCACCCACATCCACATGGTGATGGCCTCGGCCGTGAGCGACGAGGTGGTCAGCACGGCCAAGGAGGAGATCACGACCGTCCTGCGCCGGCGGCACCGGCTCCTGGACAAGGAGGAAGACGACTTTCAGATCCGGACCCAGGCCGACATCGCGGCGATGGCCGGCTCGACGCTCGGCATCATCACCCTGCTGCTGGGCGCGATCGCCTCGGTCTCGCTGGTCGTCGGCGGCATCGGCATCATGAACATCATGCTCGTCTCGGTCACCGAGCGCACCCGCGAGATCGGCATCCGGATGGCGATCGGCGCCCGGGCCCGCGACATCCTGACCCAGTTTCTCGTCGAGTCGGTCACGCTTTCGTGCGTCGGCGGCCTTCTCGGGATCCTGGTCGGCATGGGGCTGACCAGCATCATTTCGCGCTTCACCGAGTGGCAGGTGTATGTCTCGATCCCGGCGATGATCGTCGCCGTCACCTTCTCGGCCGCCGTCGGCATCTTTTTCGGCCTGTATCCGGCCTGGAAGGCCTCCCAGCTCGATCCGATCGAGGCGCTTCGATTCGAGTAAGTATTATATCATTGCTTACCGAATAGCACGGCTCACGAGGCGAGAGAGGATGCCAAGTGTCGAAATGCCGGCCAGAGGGGCTTGTTCCCCGAGGCCTCGGCCCTCGATGAACACACTGGTATTCTGGACCGTTCCGGTGACCGAGCCGGCGAAGGCGGTGAACAGGGAACCGGCCGCCATGCCCCTGAGCGTTTCCGCGATTCCTGTCGCCGCCTGGCGGATCACGACGCGGGCGTTCTCGTCGGGCGCATACAACTGGGCCTTGATCACACGGGCATCGACGAGACACCGCAGCGTGCGCACCCGGTTCCACGGGAAGGGGAGCAGCCCCGCTCCCTGCCCCTCGGGCCGCGACAGGTCGAGCAGCCGCCCGATGTCCGCCTCGAGGGCCGCGACGGGCCGCAGGCCGGCCATCCGGTGGAACACCTTCCAGGCTTCGGCATCGAGCACCGCGCCCGCGCGCAGCGCATCGAGCATGTTTCCTTCGAGACCGGCCGGGCAGAACAGCAGAAATCCCCGGCCGACATGCAGGATCGGCCGGTCGGCGGCGGCCTCGGCGCCGGCAGGGTTCACGGTGAAGCCGTCCTCGCGCCTCATGCGTGCGCCGGCCGGGAACAGGGGCTCCCAGGCATCCGGGGTGATCGAGCCGGTCACGAGCACGGCATACTCGCCCGGCCCCCGCCCATAGACGAAGAGGTCCTCGGGAACGAAGTTCCGGGTGGTCGCGAACGCGCGCAGTCGGCCGAGCATCCCGCCCGGATCGGCCGTCTCGCGGCCCGTCGACTTCCCGCCGGCACGCTCGCGCACCTGTGCCCGGACGATGCCGGCCATCTGGAACGCGCTCGCAAACAGCCCTTCGGTCGCTGTCGCAGGATCGGCGGCAAGGCGGGTGAAGCCTTCCTTCAGCCGGAAGTATCCGCACACCGTCGGGTCAGCCAGCGGAGCGGGGATGGTCAACTCCGGCACGACGGAGGCGTCGGCGGCGGGCAGGAGCGAGACGAGCCCCATGACGGCCGCGACGGCGAGCAGCGCGATTCCCGGAAGAACGGCAACGCGAAACATTCTCATGCGACAGATCCCCCCCTTCCCCTTCCGGTGTCGGCTGAAATCGCGGAATCGTCCAGTCTTCCCGATTCAGCGTGAAGAAAATCCGGGCATCTGCCGATACAAGGTCCCCGAGGAGATTGCCATGTCAACCGCACACCATCGGAGAACGGCAGGCCGGGCGCTTTTGAAGCGGCTGCGGCGCCGGCTCGGCGTCTTCCTGCTGACGGCGGCGGTGGCCCTCTGCTGCTGGATTCTGATGCCGGCAATCGCGGATGCAGCGGCCTGGGCGCTCAACGCGACCCGCTGGACCGACCGTGACGAGGCCGTTTACAGCGACTTCGTGGCCCGTCTCGGCGAGTCGGGCCACGGCAATCTCAACCGGTTCATCCGGGACCGCACCCAGAACCCGCTCTATGGCGAAGAGGACCAGAAGTTCAATCTCTCGCCCGACTGCGCCGATTTTCCCTATCTGATCCGGGCCTATGTCGCGTACAAACTGCGGCTGCCGTTCGGCTACGTGTGCGAGATCACGAAGAGCAGCCGCGGCGACGAGCGGTACAGCCGGGGCAACCGGCCGAAATGCTTCAAGGATCAGGATGCGTTCAGCGCGCCCCAGAAGCTGTTCGGTTACGTCACCCTGGTGAATTCCGGATACTATAGAATGGCGCCGGCCGTGAACGACGGCGACACCTACCCCGTCCGCATCGGCCCCGACACGATCCGGCCGGGGGCGATCTATTACGATCCCAACGGGCACGTGGCGCTCGTCTACAAGGTGACCGAGGACGGCCGGGTGCGGCTGATCGATGCCCACCCCGACCGGAGCGTCTCGCGACCGTGGTTCGGCGGGAAGTTCGCGCTCGGCTCGGCGGACCAGGGCGGCGGGTTCCGGAAATGGCGGCCGATGTGGTATGGCGGCGACGGTCAGATCCACCGGGTCGCGAATCACAATATCGATGACTACTCCGCCGACGACCAGTATCGCGGAAGGTATGAGTTTCAGGGGATGAACGGCCTCTCGTATTTCGATTACGTGCGGGCCAGGCTCAGTTCACGGGGCGGTAGGGTGCGGCCGATCGAGGATTTCCGGGCAATGATGGAGGACATCCACGAGGATGTCCGGTACCGCGCGCTCGCCGTCGACCTGTGCATCCAGGCGGGCATCCACCGCAAGTCGCACCCCGGGGAGCTTCCCTGGAACATCTACGGCACGGACGGCGAGTGGGAGTCGTATTCGACACCATCGCGCGACGCACGTCTCAAAGTGGCCATCCAGGAGTTTTTCCACCAGACCGTCCGGATGGTCGAAATGGCCGCCCGCGGCGACCCGGCGATCGAGTACGGCGGCTCCTCGACACAGCTCGCCGCCGAGCTTCTGCAGGTGTATGACGAGCTGAGCCCGCAACTCACCGTCACCTACACGAACAGTGCCGGACAACCGATCCGGCTGTCGCTCCACCAGGTGATCGAACGGCTGTTCGATCTCTCCTTCGACCCGTATCATGCGATCGAATACCGTTGGGGAGCGCGTGGCGAGGAGCTGAAAACCGCTCCGGGGGACACCACGAAAGTGCGGATGTACGAGCGGGAACGGCGGCTCCGGAACCAGCTCGAGCGCCTCTACAACGTGCCGACCCCCCTTGCGATGGGCCCCGAACGGCCCCCCGATATCGACGTCCGGAACTGGCTCGCAGCGACGGCCGGCGGAGCGCCTCCCCGGACCGAGATCGTGATCGCGAGCGCCGAGCTCGACGAGGTCCAGGCGGCTTCGCCCCGGGGAACGGGGCCGGTGGTCGTTCCCGTGGCCGCGCCGTCTCCCGCGACCCACGCATTCCCGAATCCCGCCCCGCCGGCAGAAGCGGCTCAGCCGCCCGCGGCGCCGCGGAACACGGAACGGCGAGAGTCGCCGGAAGAAGCCCAGCGGCGGCTCTGGAAGTTTGCCGACACGATCCTTGGCGGTGCCGAAGCGATCGTGGATGGCACAATCGTGGCGGAGGGGCATGCGGATGCGAAAAAATCCCGTTAATCAGAAAACGCATCCGGCCGATACCAGTTTTCACCTTACGGAAGGGAGATCATCATGTTCTGCATTGCCTTGGGGGCTGCCGTGATCCTCTTGCTGGCCGTCATCGCCGAACCCGAACGCTGGCCTGCCCGGCTGGCCTCATTTCTGAGGGAGACGCACGTGCATCATGGATAAACTCTTCAGTATGGCCGAGGTCTGCCGCATCACCGGCCTGGCCGCGCACACGATCCGCTTCTACGAGACCCAGTTTCCCCGCGCGCTCGCTGCAGAACGCACGCCGGGCGGCCATCGCAAATACCGGCAGGCGCACATCGAAGCCCTGAACCGCATCGTCGGGCTATCCCGCAATGAAGGAAAATCCCTGCGGGACGTGCGCGAGATCCTCGGGGAAGACCAGGTGTCCCCCGTGCTCGTCCCGCCGCCCGCCAGACCCGAGAAGCCGACGGCGAGCGCCCGGATGCCGGAACCCCAGGAAAGCGATCTCGTCCAGGAGACCCTGTCGCTCGTGCTCCAGAACCTCGAGAAGCTGAACGCGCGCAACGAGCGGCTGGACAAGCTGGTGAGCATGCTCGTCGCCGAGACGGGCGCGCGCGAAACCGGTTCTCTGCTCTCCCAGATCGATTCGCTCCGTCACGACACGCGGCTTGCGATCGCCGACTCCCGGCGGTCTCTCGCGGAACTGGGCATGCGGGACCTGATCGGCGGCATCGACGAGTTCGGCAGTCATGAACATTGATGTCGCCTTCACGCCGGATGAGGTCCAGGCCCTCTCCGGCAAGGTCTGCATCGTCGTGGACGTCATCCGTTCGACCTCCACGCTCCAGGTCATTTTCTCGAAGAATCCCGCGAAAGTGATCCTGACGCCGACCGTTCAGAAGGCGATGAAATACGCCGCCCAGCAGACCGTTCACCCGATGCTGTGCGGCGAGCGCGGCGGTGTGATGCCCGAGGGGTTCGACCACGGCAACAGCCCGCGCGAGTATACCGATCTCGATCTGACAGGCCGCACCGTGGTGTTCACCTCGAGCAACGGCACCCGGGCCGTCGCCGACGTGAATCTTGCCCCCTACGTCTTTCTCGGTTCGTTCCTCAACGCCGGGGCCGTGACGGAAGCCGCGCTTTCGACGGCGACGACCCACGGTCTCGATATCGTGATGGTGTGCGCCGGCCGCGAAGAACGGTTCGCCATCGACGATGCCTACTGCGCGGGCTTCCTCGTCTCGCAGGTGATGAGCCGCATCCCGTCGGACCAGTCGTTCGAGCTCGGGGAGGGCGGCCAGGCGGCGCTCGCGATGTATGGCTATTACCGGGACCCGCTCAGCCTGTTCCGTGGGTCGGGAGCCGGCAAAGCCGTTCTCGGCATCGGCCTCGCAGAGGACCTGCCGTTCCTGCTGCAACGGGATCTGTATCCCGTCGTTCCGACCCTCCTTCAGCGCGAGTCTTCGACCGCCCGCTGGGGGTTTTCCCTCCTGATCTGATTCTGGTATCCTGCCTACCGGCATGAAACGAATCAGAGCAGTTCTCCCGGAACGGGTCGATCGGCTGCTCCGGCTGGTCGTCGTGATCAACCAGCGGTTCGCCGAGACCGAGGCGCTGGAAGCCGCGGCCGCAATTGCATATTATGCAATATTTTCCCTGTTTCCGCTGCTTCTGTTCCTGATCGCGATCTACAGTTCGGTCTTGCAGAGCAACGAACTCCAGGCGCAGGTTCTGGCCTACTGCGACCAGTTTTTTCCCGGCTCCCGCACGATCGTCAGCGAGAACATCCGGCAGGTCATCGAGTTGCGAGGAACGGTCGGGCTGGTCGGTATGGCCGTGCTGCTCTGGTCTGCCACCGGCGTCTTCGCGGGCATCGCCCAGAACATCAATCAGGCCTGGAAAGATGCCCCCGCCCGCCACTTCCTGCACGAGCGCTTTCTCGCGCTGACGATGATCGCCGGTCTCATCTGCTTCGTCGTCGTCTCGCTCGTCGTGACGGCCGGCCTGAATCTCGCGATCCAGATCTCGGCCTCGATGGGCCACGAGGTCATGGCCGGCATGAGTCGCGCCGGCCGCTGGCTCGTCCTTCTCACGCCCTTTTTCGGGATATTCACCCTGTTCTCGCTGCTCTACCGGTTCGTTCCGAACACCCGGGTCCGGTGGCGCGAGGCCGTAGCCGGCGCACTCTGCGCCGCGAGCTGCTGGGAAGTGACCAAGGAGATCTTCACCTGGTTCCTCGGCAGCGACTGGAACAGCTACCAGCTCGTCTACGGCTCGCTCGCGGCCGTCGTCGCCCTGCTTCTGTGGGTCTACATCTGCGGCATCATCATCCTGCTGGGTGCCCATCTCAGCGCCGGCATCGCCCTCGTCTACCGGGAAGACGCCGGCGCCTGAAAAAGAGAACCCGCGGGCCCGGATTTCCGGGTCTCCGCGGGATCGAGGCATCGGGGCGAAGCCGTTGGAACAGCGTTTCCGGTGATTGCAGAAAGTGGCTTGTGCAGCGGCGTGTTGCGGTGATTCGGCAGTTCAAGCCCCGATACCAGACAGGACGATTCCGTGTTCCCAACTCCCTTGCCGTATCGGCATCGATCTGTATCCGATCTATCGAAACCGGCGCATGGATTCCGTGCTGTTCACGCGGTCCATCAGGCCGTGAGCGTATCGTCGGGAGAGGCTTTCACAGCGGGTTCTTCCGCCGGCTCGGCCTCCTGCTTCATATCCTTCTTCAACGATTCGACGAATACCTTGAACGCCTCGAGGAACCGCCGGGCAGCTTCGTTGCTGGTCACCCCATCCACCCCGGCCGCTCCATCACCCGCGGCGTTCCCGGAGGAAACGGCCGCCCCGTTTCCGGAAACCATGACGATCCGCTCGCCCAGTCTGTTCCGGGGCAACGGCCGCCCCGAAGCGGAGGTGGAGCCCAGCCCGGGAAATCCCGAAAGACTGGTCAGACTGGTCAGTCCCGACAGCCCGTCGGCGGAGGATGCGCCGGAATCGTTCGTCCCGCCGGTCAGGCCGCTTCCATACTTGAGTTTCACCAGGGCGAGATCCGCGAAGGCACCGATCCCGCCGAAAGCCGTGCTTTTCGAGCTGGAGCTCAGAAGCGACTCGAGCCCCGAAAGCGCATCGTTCGACCCCGTTTTCAGCAGGGTTCCGAGGCCGCTCACGGCGTCCCTGCCGTTCAGCGCGTCGGTCAGACTCCGGATGCCGGACTCGGCCGCGCTCAGGAGGGACTCGAGATACGGTTGCACCTTCCCCTGACCCGCTTCGACGGAGGTTTCGGTCCCCGTCAGCAGGGCATGGACCGGATTTCCGCTCCAGCCCTCGTTTCCGAGGAAGACATCCGTCACCTTCCGGGCCACATCGTGGAACAGGCGCAGCGCCGAGGGTTCGACCCGTTCCACGTCGCCCGAAAGCCGCATATACCAGGAGAACGAGACCGCGTATTCCCCATTGCCGGTCTCGGGAACACCGCCTGTGGAGCCGGCACTCACCGGCCGGACATCGATCCGGGGATGGCGATGAACATGATGGCAGTGGCTGCAGCCACGGGGTTCCGCCCCTGCAGAGGCGGGGGAATCACTCTGCCCGGCCGCGTCCGGCCCGGCAGCTGCGGCGGCGGTCTTCGTCGTGTCGTCTGCCGCCGCCTGGAGAACGGCTCCGAACTCCCCTGTCGCCGGAGCGGCCGTCTCTTTTTTCGGTTCCGCCACGTCGGGAGTGATCGAAGCCACAACATTGTTCACGATCATGGCCTGCCTCCTGTCGGGAACCGGCATTTCTCGTTCGCTGCCCGCCGGGTGCAGGGCGGGCTATCCGGTTTCCCTTCCTTCTACTATTCCTTTCGTCATCCCCAGCGAGGAACTGCAACAAGATTAGAAGCCATTACCATGGTAAAATAACCCATTTGCTCTCGTTTTCATGATTTTTCGCCGATCGATAGCCTCGGATGAAATATTTTCCCGTCGTTCCTATCGATATCCGCCCCAAAAGTCATCGCTTGATTCGAAGGGGCTCTGTCGGTATGGTGGACTGTCACCGATCCTGGGTGACCAGTCCAACTCCGTTTGGCCGGGAGCCTCATCATGGAAAGACGTCAGAAAGCGCTTCCTCTCCGTCCCCGCCGGGGTGCCACCTGCGTAACCCTGGCGTTCCGACTGTTTCTGGTCGTTCTTCTCCTGTCCGCCTGGGGTGTTGCCTGGGTTCCCGTCTGGTTTCCCGTCCACACCCATCTGCACCCCCTGCTTGCCGCGCGTCTGCTGATCAACAAGCGCGGGATCAACGACGTCGATGCGAAGCAGTACACCCCGCTTCAGACGGCCGCCGAGCAGGGCTGCCCCGCCTGCACGAGGCTGCTCCTGAGCGCCCGTCCCGATCTCGAGAAGCAGCTCCCGCCTTCGTCACACACCGGGTATCGCGCACTCCACCTCGCGGCCACCAGCGGCAACATCGAGGTGACCCAGCTTCTGGCCTCGGCCGGAGCGGATCTGAACGGCACGGATTCGACCGGCTGCACGCCGGTGTTCTGGGCCATCCGACGCGGACACGAGGGACTGGTGGCCCATCTCCTCGCGCTCGGTGCCGATCCGAACCACCGAAGCGGCTGGGGATGGCGGCCGCTTCATTGGGCCGCCCTGTTGGGAAAGGAGCTTGCCGTCCAGGAGCTGCTCGATGCCGGGGCTTCGATCAACGAACGCATCTGTGCACAGTTCACGATCACCCGGTTCGAGAAACCCCGGGCCGACGGGGCAATCGGGCTTCTCGAGGTCCAAACCTGGCCCGACTCGCTCGGAACGACGACGCCGATCTCCTGGACCACGCATCTGACCAATCCGTGCGGCCACCCCGACCCTCTCGCCAGATCGGTGAACGCCGAGGAAGATGACAAACCGCGGCTTTACACCCCGTTGGGGTTGTCGCGGGTGTTCCGGTATGATGCCGTCACGGCGCTGCTTCAGGCCAAAGGCGGAACCGAGTAGCCCTCACCCCTCCGGGCAGATCCGCACTTCTTTGCGCGCGGCCGCCTCGAGTTCGGCCGCCTTCGCCCGTGCCGCAGCGACCTGTTTCATCCCTTTCAGGTCGAGCTTTCCGGTGCCCAGCATCGGCAGGGCGTCCACACGATAATATTGTTCCCGCTTTGGAACAAACAAATTCGGCAGTCCCATCGTCTGCAGTTTCGCGAGGACGGGCAGCAACTCGCTCTCCGGCAGGGTGTGAAGCACCGCGAGCATTTCACCGCGCCGTCCGTCGGCAACCGAGGTGACGGCGAACATCCGGGTCTCGACGCCGGCCGCTTCGTGCAGCGCCTCTTCCACGCGGCCGTGCGGAATCATCTCGCCGCCGATCTTGGAAAACCGGCTGAGCCGGTCCGTGATGCGGATGAATCCGTCGTCGTCGAGAAACGCGATATCGCCTGTGGCATACCAGCCGTCCCTCATCACCGCAGCCGTTTCGGACGGTCGGTCCAGATACCCCGACATGACGTTCGCCCCCCGCACCAGCATCAGCCCGGGATGGCGGTTCGGAAGGGGCTGGCCGGTATCGGGGTCGACGATTCTGACCGCGATGCCGGGCAGGGCATGCCCGATGAATCCCGGGCGGTATCCTCTCTGCCGGATGGGGCCTGGTGCCGGCTCGGGAACACTCGTCGAAACGACCGGCGCGCACTCCGAGGTGCCGTATCCCTCGATCGGCCAGATGCCGAACCGTTCGCCGAACGCCCGCGCAAGCCGATCCGGCAGTTTTTCGGCTCCGGTCAGCACCAGTCGGAGGCTTCGGAACTTCTCCGGGGAAACCTTCTTCAGATACAGTTGCAGAAAGGTCGGCGTGGAGATCAGCAGGGTGATGCGGTATTTCTCGATGGCGTCCCCGATCGGCCCGGCTTCGAGGGGGGTCGGATGAAAAACGATCGCGATTCCCTGCAGCAAAGAGTACCAGAGGAACATATAGCCAAACGAATGGAACAACGGGAGGATACCGATGAGGGAGTCCGCATCAGAGGTTTTCAGATACAGGCTCGTTCCAAGACAGTCGGCGACGATATTCCGGTGCGTCAGCGGAACGCCTTTCGGCTCGCCCGTGCTGCCGCTGGTGAAGATCGTCGTCACCACGTCGCCGGCAGTGATCCGTCGTTCGGCGCCGCACCATGTCTCCAGCCAGGCAAGGGGCGCCGAGAGTGCGACCAGGGCGGCCATCAGACGAAAGAACAGATCGAGACGGGCATGTTCCCCGTCCACCTCGATGACTGTTATATCATGAGGTATATTAAATCCGATTTTCGTCGCGAACCGTCGAGAGGTCAGCATCGTCCGGACCCCGGCCTGGCGGAGAGCCGAAACCATGTTCGCGGCACCGGCCGTGTAGTTGAGATTCACGCTTCCCCGGCCCGAGAGGGCAAGGCAGATGTTCGCCATCGCCGCAGGAACGCCGGGCGGCAGCAGGATCGCGACGTTTTCCTGGCCGGCCCAGAACGGGTGCCAGGCATGAGCCCAGGCCACGGCGCCGGCCATCAGCCCCCAGCGGGAAACCCGCTCATGCTGCGGGTCGGCAACGATCCGCTGCCAGAACGAGGAGCGCATGCGCCTGACCAGGAACGCGGTCAGGGGCGGCTGTTCCTTCATAGCCTCGGACCAGAGGTCACATCCCAACTCCTGAATGACACTCCGGATGTTCACCAGCGGGGTGTCGGCGGGAAGCGGCTTTCCGATCCACGCCCAGACGGCGGACCGGAGCGGCGGGAACCGGACCGAGGCCTCGGTACCGGTGACGATCATCGGCGAAGCCCACCGGGATTCCACACAGACCGGGATCACCCGAACCGGGCGTCCGTGAAGCAGGCGTTTGAACCCGCGCCGGAAGGGCAGAAGCATGCCGGTCCGCGTCATGTCCCCTTCGGCGAACAGGCAGACCAGCCGCCCGCGCGCAGCAGTCGTGGCGGCGCGGCGCACCGAGCGCAGCAGCCCGAATCGCCCATGGTCTGTATCGATCGGCAGGGCACCGAGCAGGCGCAGCAGCCAGCCCAGGATCGGCCGCTTCATCTCGTCACGTGAAACGATGAACTGCAGCGGCCGCTCCAGGAGTGCCATCAGCAGCAGGGAATCGACCGGCGTCGTCCGGTTGCAGACGAGGATCGCCCCACCAGCGGCGGGAATATGCTCCAGGCCGCGTTTCCGGACATCCCACAGCAGGGGAACGAGCCATCGGGCCAGCCAGCGCAGACCGGCCGCCACGGCCCGGCGTATCCGTCTTCTTTCGCGAAGATGCAGCCAGGAGAGTGCAGCCAGCAGCGTCAGCGCCGCAAAAAAGCCCGAAATCCCGTATGCCAGCTCGAGCCCGGCCGCGAACACAGCCGCCAGACCGAGCATCAGGAGCGTCTGGTGCGGACTTCCCGTTCCGGAAGCGAAATCCCTGTTTTTCACGCGAGGGATCAACCTCTTCACGCGTTGCAGCCCTTCCCTCACTCGAGTGCGGTCTGCGGGGGTGGTCCATGCCGGGCCTTGTCGAACTCGCCTTCCCAGATCGCGACGACGACTGTTGCCAGGCAGTTGCCGATCACGTTGACCGAAGTGCGGGCCATATCCATCAGCTCGTCGATGCCCAGAATGATGAAAATCGGCTCGATCGGCAGGTTGAACGAGGCTGCCGTGCCGAGCAGGATCACCAGCGACGCGCGCGGCACCCCGGCCACCCCTTTGCTGGTGAGCATCAGGGTGAAAACCATGGCCAACTGCTGGCCAAGACTCATCTGGATGCCCGCCACCTGGGCGACGAACATCGCCGCCATCGAAAGATACAGCGTCGTGCCGTCGAGGTTGAAGCTGTATCCGGTCGGCATGACGAACGCGACGATCGAGCGCGGCACGCCGAACTTCTCCATCGCCTCCATCGCCCGGGGAAGCGCGGCCTCCGAGCTGGTGGTGGCAAACGCGATCGAAACCGGCTCGGCGATGGCCTCGGCGAATTTGCGCACCGGCACGCCGGCCAGCACGGCGATCGGCAGCAACACCATCAGGATGAACACGATCAGCGCCACATACAGCGTGGCAAGGAGCTGGAACAGATTCACCAGGATGCCGAGTCCCATGTGGCCGACGGTGTAGGCAATCGCCGCACCGACGCCGATCGGGGCGTAGTACATGATGATGCCGGTGAATTTGAACATCGTCTCGGCCAGCCCTTCGATCACCTCGAGCAGCGGCCGGCGCTTCGCCTCGGGCAACATCGCCAGAGCGAACCCGAACAGGACGCTGAACACCACGATCTGAAGGACTTCGCCTTCGGCCGCCGATTTGAAGATATTCTCGGGAAACACGTGCAGCAGCACTTCCGAGAAGGTCTGCTTGACGACCTTCAGCTCCTCGCCGGGCGGCGCAGGCGGCATCTGCACGCCCGTCCCTGCCTGCGAGATGTTGATCGCAGCGAGACCGATGAACAATGCGAGCGTCGTCACCACCTCGAAGTAGATGAGCGCCTTCACCCCCATCCGGCCGACCTGCCGGATATCCGCATGGCCGGCGATACCGACGACGAGGGTGCTGAACAGCAGCGGCGCGATGATCGTCTTGATCAGCTTGAGGAAAATCTTGCTCAGAACCCTCGCGTGAACCGCGATTTCAGGAACGTCGTGGCCGATTTCGGCACCGACGAGCATGCTCAGCAGGATCCAGGCGGTCAGGGACCGCCGGCCGATGGCCCACAACACGAGACCGGCCAGAGCGACCCATCGAGCCACGAGGCCGACGGTGGGCGGCAAGCCAACCGCCCAGGCAAGGCTTGCAGCAGCGCCCGCAAAGAGTGTGACAAGAATGCCCGTTCGCTTCATAGGAGATCCTCCGGTTTCATGGACCGGTACCATCCAGGGGCTTCCGCCTGACGCCGGTCGCCGCGCAGTGTACCACGCCCTCCCGGATACCGGCAATCTCCATGGACGGAACCCCGCTTTTTCCCTATACTTAGAAGATATCTTTCGCATTGCGCCTCTCCAGGAGGGGAATATCCATGACCAGGCAACGAACCACCATCGCGACGCTGATCCTGACCGTCGGCATTCTCGCCGGGTCTCTGTCTGCCGCCACGCCGTCCGCACGGGCCCTCACGGACCGGTATCTGTCGGCATACCGGGCGTATCAGACCGCGATCGAAACGAAAGCCCCTCTCGACAAGACCCGCGCATGCCTCGACGAGTATCTCGCCGCCAAAGCCGCGTATGATAAGGCTGTCCGCCCCGGCACAGCCGCCCAGGCCGCTCTCGGGGCTGATTCCGCGACCATCACCGAGACATCCGCGGCAGGGAACGCGGCAGCCGGCTTTTCCGCCGGGAACGCGCCCTATACCGAGCCCCCGGAAGCCTCATGCCCGGCGGAGCTGAAGGATACCCTCCTCCAGCTCTGGCAGCAGAAGTCCACGGAGAAAGCGAGCCAGTACATCACCGAGCTGACAGAGTACATCGCGAAACATCCCGGCACCTCCTCGGCCGCCTACGCGAAATACGAGCTGGCGAAAGCCCATGAATCGATCACGCACGACACCCCGAAGGCGATCGCGTTGTACACCGAGCTCGCCGCCGATCCGGACTCCACGATCCTGGCCACCCTCGCCAAACGGCGCCTGACCTATATTCAGGCACAGGCAGACCAGCCGAAGTGGAAGCAGTATCTTTCCGCCAAGTTCAAGAAGATGGAAGACACCTACACGTCGTTCGTCCGCACCTCCTGGCTGGCGTTTCCGGTGAAGATCACCCGCTTCTTCGATTACCTGGGCAAGTTCGGCTCGTTCAAGAAAGCCCAGTCGAACGAAAGCGACTTCCAGTTGAAGTTCGAGGAACTCGCGGCCCCGTTCGTCGGCACCGTCGACCAGGTGTTCGAGCAGCTCGGCGCCGCCGGCGCGGAGCACGACGAGGACGGCCTCGTCAGGCTCCTCAACCGGAATACCGAGTCCTGGTTTGCCCGCTGGAAGCTGCTGAGCGAAGCGCGCGAGTCGATCGACGTCCAGTATTTCATCGTCGACACCGACGTGTTCGGCATGGCCCTGCTGGGCCTGCTGCACCAGAAGGCGAAAGAGGGCGTGAAGATCCGCTTCATGACCGATTCCCGTGGCAGCAACAAGATCAGCCACTGGTTCCTCGGGAAGGATTATCTCGAGGAGCTCGCCGGGTTCCCGAATGTCGAGATCAAGATCTTCAACCGCATCCGGCAGAACCTCGTCACGCTGGTTACCGACATCCGGCGCGTCATGGCCAGCAACCACGACAAGATCGTGGTCGTGGACGGCCGGTACGCGATCGTCGGCGGCCGCAACATCGCCAACGAGTATCTCGCCGACTCCGAGGACGACCGGACGGCGTGGCGGGACTGCGATATCGTCATCGACAGCCCCGAGGTCGCCACCGAGCTCGCCGCCGCCTTCGCCGCGGAGTTCACCAACATGGAGGCGAAGCTCGTCCGCAAGGATCTGATCAATCTCTCGAAGAAGAACGATGAACTCGAAGCAGCCTACAAGGCCATGCAGACCTACCTCGCCACGGGCCGGCTGTATGCCCCGGGCAAATCCTCCAGCGCCCTCAAAAAGTTCAACGGGGAGCTGGCGAAATACCCCGCCCTGAAAGCCTACGCCAGCTTCGACACGTTCGAACACGCGCACCGCTGCCCGATCCGGATCATCGACAAATCCTCCCTGGTCGGCGTTCAGAACGACGTCACGAGCGCGATCGTGCGGCTCATCGACGCTTCCAGGTCTGAGGTCATCCTGCAGAACCCCTACGTCGTCCTGACCCCCCGGGCCGAAGCTGCGCTGAAACGTGCCACGAAGCGGGGAGTCCGTATCCTGTTCCACACCAACAGCCCCCAGACGTCGGACAGCTTCCCCACCGAAGCCGTGATGATGGCCGAGTGGCGCCAGCTGCTCACGGACATGCCCACCTGCCGCATCTTCGCCCAGATGGGCACCGGCCAGCTCCATGCCAAGACGTTCGTGTTCGACGGAAAGGTCGGGGTCGTCGGAACCTATAACCTCGACTATGTCAGCGAGCAGATCAACTCGGAAGTGATCGCCGCCATCGATTCGGATGCCTTCTCCACCGAGCTTCGGTCCGGCATCATGGCCGACCTCGCCAGCACCCGCGAGTATCGGCTGGCCACCGCCGATGCCGCCGAGTTCGGGCCGGAAAACGTGCAGGGCAAGAAGATGTGGCTGATCCGGACGCTTTCCAAGATCAAATGGCTGAGGCCCCTGTTCTGAGGATCGGTTCGCCGAAAGTGTGATAGACTCTCGGTGGGCAACCGGCCCACGGGAGAGCAGGATATGACGACGAACCGCAGGCGTTCCCTGATCGGCATCGGCATCGCCGCCATGCTCGGCATCGGTGCTTCCGCTGCCGTGGCGGATCCGATCGAGGTGTATTTCGGCCCCGGCGGAGGATTCGCCGCGACGAATCGGGAACGCGCGATCACGCGGCCCGACGGCACGCTCGCCTCGGCCACGCTTTCCCAGGCGCTGATCGAGCAGATGGATGCCGCCAGCCCCGGGAGCCTGATGAAAATCTGCTCCTACTCGATGAGCGAGATGCCGGCCCTCGACGCGCTGATCCGCGCCGCCGACCGCGGCGTGGAGGTGCGTCTGCTGCTCGATGCCGCCGCCGAATGGACGGCCGACAGCCGCGAGAAGATCATCCGCCGGCTCCGTGGGGCACGGGATGCCGCACGCAAGGAGAACCGGCCCTTCAATGTCCAGGTCCGGTTCGTCACGGTTCAGACGATGCGCGACCGCAACCGCACCAAAACGCTCCGGGACGGCCGCACGATCGTCGGCACGATGCACGAGAAGTTCGGCCTGTTCTACCCGCCCGGATCGCCCGTCCCCCTCGACGGATTCTGTGGCAGTGCAAATATATCGCCAACTTCAGATCAGATCTACGCCGAGAACCGGGTCTTCTTCAAGAACCGGCCCGTCGTGCTCCGGCAGTTGCAGGAAGAGTTCGCCCGCCTCTGGAACGAGTACGGCGTGACCGTGTTCGGCCCCTCCTCGTCGGAATCCTTCATCCCCGTCGATGCCCCGGCCGGTGACGTGGCGATCCTCTTCAATGCCGAACCCGTCGACGAGACGGCCCTGACCCGGATCGACGAGGCGCTGCTGCGCATGATCCGGAGCGTCACGCCGACCGCTTCCGGCAGCCTCGATCTGGTCATGTTCAGCCTGACCGACCGGGAACTGGCCACCGCGATTCTCGACCAGGCGGCACGCTGTCCCGCCGCGAAGTTCCGCCTGCTGCTCGACATGGGCCAGATCGACGATTCGAATCCCGAATCCAGCATCATGGCCCCAGGCCTCGAACGCGAGATCGCCTCGCGCGGTCTGAAGAACGTCGAGATCCGGTACAAGTGGCGCAGCAACGCCGTCGGCTTCGACCCCGAGAAGCAGGAGATCGGTCTCGTCAGCTTCCGCAACCTGTTCCTGCACCACAAGGTGCTCGTCGTCGACAAGAGCCGCATGGCGATGGGCAGCTACAACTGGTCGGGCGCCGGCGAGGACATGAACTTCGAGGACGTGATGCTGTTCGACGGACGGTATCCCGACCATCAGCCGGTCATCGACCGGTTCCTGGCCGAAGTGGACACGGTCTGGAACTCCCGCCGGCCCGCAGCCCCGCCCGACGCCCCCCTCAAAAATGTCCCCCAGACCGTGACGGGCCCGGAAGGCCGCGAGCTGCTCGCGAAGACGATCCGGCTGCTGCGTGACCCGATCCATCTCGCGATCGTCCAGCGGCTCGACCGCGGCGCGTTCGCCACCTTCGACCAGCTGCGCGAGGTTTCCGGCGCCCCGGCCGCCGATCTCGAACGCCGCCTTCGCGACCTGACGGCCGGCGGCCTGGTCTGCCGGCACGTGAAGGATGGCGTGGAAGGCTATTCACAGGCCGACTGAGAACGGCTGAATATATGGGAGGAAACACCATGAACGTGCTCGCCATCAACGGAAGCGCCCGCAAGGACGGCAACACCGCCCTGCTCATCCGGGAGGTCTTCAAACAGCTCGAAGCCGAAGGCATCGGAACCGAGATGATCCAGCTCGCCGGCACCCCGATTCGGGGCTGCATGGCCTGCGGGGCCTGTTATCAGCGCAAGGACCACAAGTGCGTGATCACCTCCGACCCCGTGAACGAGATCATCGCGAAGATGGAAAAGGCCGACGCCATCATCCTCGGCTCGCCCACCTACTTCGCCGATGTCTCGTCCGAGCTCAAAGCCCTGATCGACCGCGCCGGCTACGTCGGCCGTGCGAACGACGGCCTGTGGCGCCGGAAGCTTGGGGCCGGGGTCATCGCCGTCCGGCGGTGCGGAGCCATCCACGCCTTCGACACGATCAACCACTTTTTCCTCATCTCGGAGATGCTCATCGTCGGCTCGAGCTACTGGAACATGGGCATGGGCCGTGAAGCGGGTGGGGTCGCGGGTGACGACGAGGGGATCGACACGATGAAAACCCTCGGTCTCAACATGGCCTGGGCGCTCAACAAACTCCACGGCTGAGTCTCCGACGACGCATCCGAAAGCAGCATATATATCACACAATATAATTACAGCATCCATGAATCACCCCCTGGTCGTCGAAGCACTGGTCAAGGATTACCGCGTGAAAGGGCAGGCAGCCTTTCGCGCCGTCGATGGCATCTCGTTTTCGGTCGCCGAGGGCGAGTGTTTCGGGCTGCTCGGCCCGAACGGGGCCGGCAAATCGACGTCGATGCAGTGCATCACCGGCTTCTATCCGCCGACCTCGGGGCGGGTGACGGTTCTCGGTCACGACGTGCATGCCGACCCGCGGCAGGCCAGAAAAGCCCTCGGCGTCTGCCACCAGGAGGACACCCTCGACACGGATTTCACGGTGTTCGACCAACTCGTCCGCCACGCCTCGTTTTTCGGCATCGGTGAGGCCGAGGCGGGTCGCAAGGCCGCATCGCTGCTCGAACGGTTCGATCTCACCGCCAAGACGGGGGTGCTGGTCGAAGCCCTGTCGGGGGGCATGCGCCGCCGTCTCCAGGTGGCACGCGCGCTCATCGCGGATCCGAAGCTGCTCGTGCTCGACGAGCCGACCACGGGCCTCGACCCCGAGGCCCGGCGCACGCTCTGGTCGATCATCAGCGGGTTCCGCCAGACGGGGGGCGCCGTGCTGCTCTCGACCCATTACATGGACGAGGCCGAGCGGCTGTGCGACCGCATCGCCATCATCCACCGCGGCCAGATCCTCGACTGCGCCCCGCCCCCCGATCTGATCTGCCGTCACATCGGCGTATCCGAGATCGAGGAGGAGATCCGGCCCGGCGTTCGCTGGAAGCGGCCGCCCAACCTCGAGGATGTCTACCTGAAGCTGACCGGCCTTTCCCTGGCGGATGACGAGTCCGAAGAGGTCGAAGATGAGGCGGGGGGCGCGTCATGAGCGGCATTCAGGCGATCGCGACGGTGTGGCGCCGGTATTTCGCCGTCTACGAGAAGAACTTCTGGTTCGGCATCGTCACGACGTTCGTCGAACCGCTGCTGTATCTGGTCTCGTTCGGTGTGGGCGTCGGCGGCCTGGTGGGCGCGCTGACGACCGAGGGCGTCTCCCTCACCTACCGCCAGTTCGTCTTCGCCGGCATCGTCGGCCAGACGATGCTGTTCCAGGGCTTCTTCGAGGCCGCCTATGGGGGCTTCGTGCGCATGTATTATCAGAAGGTGTTCCAGGCGATCGCCGTGACCCCCGTCACGATGTCGGAGGTGTTGTGGGGCGAACTCCTCTGGGACGCCTCGAAAGCCACGTTCGCCTCGACCGCCGTCGTGCTGATCGGCGTTCTCGCGGGCGACTTCCGGCCCATCGGCGCGCTGTGTGTCCTGCCCTTCGTCTTCGCCGGCAGCCTTCTGTTCGCGGCAATGGGCCTGCTGACCGCGGCACGCTCGGCGACGATCGACGAGATCTCGTATCCGCAGTTCCTGCTGATCTTTCCGATGTTCCTGTTCTGCGGCGTCTTTTTCCCGCTCGACCAGATGCCGGCGATCCTGCAGGGAATCGCCTGGCTGCTGCCGCTCACACCGGCCATCTCGGTTCTCCGCTCGCTGACGCTGGGATTCCCGCTCAAGCCCCTTGCCGTCATCGCCGTTCTTCTCTGGACGGCCGTCCTGGTGAAAATTGCGCGACGGGCAATGCGCGACCGGCTCGTCAAGTGACCCGCGACCTGCGCCCTCGAGTCTGATCCGTAGCGCGTTTCAAGCCCCTCACGTTTCGGATCGGAACAGCCGACATATCAGAAGCGCGGCACACCGCCGCTCACGACCCTCACCACGCAAAGGACCCTCTTCCATGGAATCGATTCGCGAGATTTTCAAGATCGGGCACGGCCCGTCCAGCAGCCACACCATGGGCCCCCGTAAGGCCGTCGAGCAGTTCCGGGCCCGCCACCCCGAGGCCGCGGCCTTTTCGGTCACCCTGTACGGCAGTCTGGCGGCGACCGGGAAAGGGCATCTGACCGACCAGGCGATCATCGAGGCCATGCAGCCGGTTCCCGTCGAGATCGTCTGGAAGCCCGACACGGTGCTGCCGTTCCACCCGAACGGCATGGAGTGCGTGGCGCTGGATGCGGAACGCCGCGAGACCGACCGGTGGCGCGTCTTCAGCGTCGGCGGGGGCTTCCTGCGCGAGGAGCACGCGACCGAGACGGCTCCCGTCCAGGTGTATCCCCACGACACGATGCGCGAGATCCTCGAGTATCTCGATGACAACGGCATTTCCTTCGCCGACTACGTGAAGGAGCACGAGCCTGCCTCGACCTGGGACCACCTCGCGAACGTCTGGGAGACGATGAAAGCGACGATCCAGCGTGGTCTTGAGGCCGAAGGGGTGCTGCCAGGCGGCCTGCGCCTGCCGCGGAAGGCGGGAATCTACTTTTCCCGCGCCCGCCAGCAGAGCGATCTGCTGCAGAAAATCAGCCTGGTGTTCGCCTATGCGCTGGCGACCTCCGAGGAGAACGCGGGCGGCGGCCTGGTCGTGACCGCCCCCACCTGCGGTTCGGCAGGGGTGCTGCCGGCGGTATTGTATCTGCTGCAGCGGCTCGACCATCTGTCGGATGCCCGCATCGTGCGCAGTCTGGCCGTCGCCGGCCTGATCGGCAACCTGGTCAAGAAGAACGCCTCGATCAGCGGGGCCGAAGTCGGGTGCCAGGGCGAGATCGGTACCGCATGCGCCATGGCGGCGGCCGCCGCCTGCAAACTTTGGGGCGGCACGGCCCCCCAGATCGAGTATGCCGCCGAAATGGGCCTCGAACACCATCTCGGCCTGACCTGCGATCCGGTGGCCGGCCTGGTGCAGATCCCCTGCATCGAGCGCAACGCGATGGCCGCGGCGCGCGCCGTCGAATGCGCCAGCTACGTGTTGCTGTCCGACGGCCGCCACCGCGTCTCGTTCGACCAGGTCGTGATCACGATGCGCGAAACCGGCATGGACCTCCAGAGCCGGTATCGGGAAACCGCCGGCGGCGGGCTGGCAAAGCACGTCGACGGCCTGACGCGCCGCTGCCGCCCCCTCGAGAAAATCGCCGTCTGACCCTTCTTCCCGCGGATTCCGGCGGCCACGGCGCCACGGCACGCTCTCGACCCTCCCATTCAGGGACCCGCCGAGCGAATTAGATATCATTTATTATATTATTGATGCCATAATTGGCGGTTTCGCATGATCAGCGCCGGCAGGGGGAGTCACCCTCCTCCGGCGTTTGACTTTTCCGGGAAAGGGCGCGTACAGTGTGCTGGTTGTATTCATGGGGTTATCGTTGTTCTCCCCGAAGGGAAACGGCGCCGAGGAGCCTGTCGACATGAACGGCCATGCGATGAACTGGAGTTTTCCCGCCCGGGCGGCAAAAGCCGGCCTCGTCATCGCCGGCTTCGGCGTGGCCGAGTATCTCGGATACACCACGGGCGCCCTGCGGGCAACGGCGTTCCTTCTCGCCATGGCCGGCGTCACGGTCTGCATCGGCAACCTCGAGGCCGCCGCCCGCCACCGGGTCGGCTGGCTCACCGACAGCTATCTCGGCTGGGCCTTGCTGAACCTTCTCGCCGCGCTGTCCCTCATTCTCATCCGGGGGCTCACACGCCAGTATCTCATGAACATTGCCGTCCTTGCCCCCCTCTGGATCGTCTTCGGCGGCTGGTTCGCCTGGCAGGCCCACCGGGTGGCGAACGCCCCCGGACAGCCGGATGAACCGGAAGCTGCCACGTCGCTCCCGTTTCCCAAGCGCAGCTTCTCGCTCGCAATGCTTCTCATCGTGATCTGGACAGCCCTTCTGCCCGTCCTCAAGCTGCCCGCCCTCGACCGCCTGATGGACGCGGCGGCGAAAGGCCGGAAGGATCTGTTCGCCGCCCGCCTGGAAGACATGAAGGCCGAGCTTCCGGACTCCGCCCTCGAGATCGCGCTCTGCGAAGCCTGTGATCGCCACCACGTCGAGCTCGTCGAGTGGCTGCTCACCTTGGGCCCCAATCTGAACGATGCGCCGGAAGGCAGACGGGAACCGCCTCTTTGGTGGGCACTGCGGGGTAAGGGGAGCGTCGAGGTGGCGGAGCGCCTGCTCCGGGCCGGTGCTCCGGCAAACACGCCGTTTTCCTCTTCGAGCCAGGAAAAGCCGCTCGGCATGGTGCTTTCGATGGGGTATCCGACCGAACGAACGATCGCGTTCATCCGTCTGCTCGCAAGCCACGGTGCGGATCTCAACGCCCCGATCGACGATCGCGGGCGGTTTCCCGTCGAGGCGACTCTCGGCTGTCAGGACAGCAACGTCATCGTTCCCGAGCTGATCCGCCTCGGAGCGGATCCCCTGAAAACGACGAAGGGCAATCTGTTCTTTCTCGCGCTCCTCGGCAGGCAGCCCGACACCCTCCGGCTCCTCCTGGATGCGGGCCTTTCCCCTACGGCGACCGACACGGCGGGCAACACGTTCCTGCACATCATGACGATGCGCAATCTCGGCGCACGCGACGCCCTCTATTACGGCTTCACCGAGTATCTTCCCGCCGTCATCGACGCGCGAAACGCCGAGGGCAAAACGCCGCTGCATCTCGCCGTCGATGCGAACAACCTCCAGGACGTGAAGATCCTGCTGTCCTGGAACGCCAATCCGCACATCCCCGACCTGAAAGGGGAAACGCCGCTCGATCTCGCCCGGAGCAAACGCTTTCTGCGGCTCGCGGAGCTGATGGAACAGGCACGCCCCTCCTCGAAATGACGAAGAATCCAAAGGAATGGAGCCCATGAACGGAACGACCCGCTTGATGTTGCCCCTGCTCACCATCCTGCTGATCCTGGGCGCCATCCCGGCCGAGGCATCCAGGCGCTCGAAAACCGAGTATGACCGGTGCCAGGACACGCTCCAGAAGCTGTTCGGCTGGGCCGAGCTGATGTCGCTGGATCACGCCGGGTTTCCCCCGCCCAATCTCCCTTATGCCACGGACACCGGAGAAATCCCCCTGACCTTTTTCGTCGAACAGTCGCTCGTGGCCGACCTCGATCTTCTCCGTCTCATGCAGCCCTCCTGCCGGTATGCCGTCGCCCCCTGGGCGCTCCCCGCCCCGGAGCGGGCATCCGGAACCACGGACGACCTCTACTGCGCCAAACACGGATTCCTCAGCCGCATCCACGACGGCAGCGGCAACCAGATCGTGACCGCCGATGCCATTCGGTCATATTTTATATCGAATTGTACAAAACAGGGAATTCCTCTCGAATCGTGGAAGGCCGCGCTCGACGGATTCGACCCGGATGTCTACGGCCTCGGCAGGGCGAACACCCTTCCGAAAAGGTTCATCAGCACCCTCATGCTGACCGGTCCAGCCCCGTTCCTTTTCCTGCAGGTGCTGACCGCCCTGGGCGGCTGCCTCGTGTTCCTGCGCCGCTGCGGCGCATGGCGGCCGAACATCTGGGCGGGCATCACAGCCGGCGCCAGTTTGTGGGTCGGTTTCCCGACGCTCTACCTGTTCCTGTATCAGAAGCTGGCCGTCGAAACGATGACGCTCCAGTCGCTGGTCCCCCTCCGCATCCTGTTTGGCGCACAGGAGATCGCCTCCCTGCCGCTCTTTCTCTTCTTTTTCACGATGATCTTCGTCTTCAGAAAGCAGGGGCGACCGTCCGGCCCCGTCATCCTGCTCACCTTCGCGGTCGTTCCCGGCGTTCTGTTCACGAACGTCCTCACGACCATCGCCGGCCTCTGGGCCTTCCGAAGCCTGCTCCGCTCCGCCGCATCGGCCGGACGCTGAGCCGGAGGATCAAACCATGACTGTCGCCATCGTCTCATCCCACTGCCGTCTCATCTCCACCGAGCTCCAACTGCGCCCGGCCCAGGTCGAGGCTGCCGCCTCGTTGTTCGAGGAAGGTGCGACCGTGCCGTTCATCGCACGGTACCGCAAGGAGAAAACGGGAAGCCTCGACGAAGTCGCCCTTCAGACGATCCGCGACCGTCTGGAACAGCTCGGCGAGCTGGACAAGCGGCGCGAGGCGATTCTCGGCTCGCTGTCCGAGCGGCAACTGCTCACCCCGGAGCTCGAATCCTCGGTCCGCGGCGCATCCACGCTGACGGCGCTGGAAGACCTGTATCTCCCCTACCGCCCGAAGCGGCGCACCCGCGCCCAGATGGCCCGGGAACGGGGCCTCGAGCCGCTGTCGAACCACCTGCTCCTCCAGGAGCCCGCGTTCGACCCGCTCCGGGCGGCGGAAGCCTACATCGATGCGGAAAAGGGCGTGAAGAGCCCGGAGGAGGCCCTCGAAGGGGCCCGCGACATCATCGCCGAGTTCGTCAGCGAGCACGCCGAGGCCCGCCAGGCGGTGCGCGCCTATTTCGAGGCATTCGCCCTCATCGAAACGGCCGTCGCGAAAGGCAAGGAGGAGGAGGGCGCGAAGTTCCGCGACTGGTTCTCCTGGCGCGAGCCCGCCGCCAAAGCCGCCGGCCATCGCCTCCTCGCGATCTTCCGCGGGGAGAACGAAGGCATCCTGCGGGTCACGATCCGCCCCCCGGCCGACAAGGCGCTTGGCATCCTCGGCCGCCGGTTCCTGAAGAACACGGGCAGGGCAACGGAGCAGGTGCGCCTCGCCCTCGAAGACGGGTATGAGCGGCTGCTCGCCCCTTCCCTCGAGACGGAGCTGCGCGCAGGCCTGAAGACGCGGGCCGACGACGAGGCGATCGCCGTGTTCGCCTCGAATCTGCGCGAGCTGCTGATGGCAGCCCCGCTCGGCCAGAAGAACGTGCTCGCCCTCGATCCCGGCCTGCGCACCGGCTGCAAGCTCGTCTGCCTCGACCGGCAGGGCGCCCTGCGCCACCATACCGTCATCTATGTCACCGGCAGCGACCGGCAGCGCGAGGAAGCGGCCATCACGCTCCGGGAGCTGTGCCGAACCTTCTCGATCGAGGCCGTCGCCATCGGGAACGGCACCGGAAGCCGCGAAACCGAATCGTTCGTCCGAAGCCTGCCGGATCTGAAGCAGATTCCCGTCGTGCTCGTGAACGAGAGCGGCGCCTCGGTGTATTCGGCCTCGGACGTGGCCCGCGCCGAGTTCCCCGACCAGGACGTGACGGTACGCGGTTCGATCTCGATCGGCCGCCGGCTGATGGATCCGCTCGCCGAGCTGGTCAAGATCGATCCCAAATCGATCGGCGTCGGCCAGTATCAGCACGACGTCGATCAGAAGAAACTCAAGCGGGGTCTCGACGACGTCGTCATGAGCTGCGTGAACGCCGTCGGCGTCGAAGTGAACACGGCCAGCGCCCCACTGCTGACCTACGTCGCGGGCGTGGGCGCGCAGCTCGCCTCGAACATCGTCGCCTGGCGCACCGAGAACGGGCCGTTCCGGAGCCGGGCCGATCTGAAGAAGGTGGCGCGGCTCGGCCCCAAAGCGTTCGAGCAGTGCGCCGGCTTCCTGCGCGTGCGCCAGAGCGACAACCCGCTCGACGCCAGCGCCGTCCACCCCGAGCGGTATGCGCTCGTGAAAAAGATGGCCTCAGATCTCGGTTGCGCCGTATCCGACCTTCTCGCCCGCCGCGACCTCCGGGCAGAGATAGACATCAATAAATATATATCAGAGGATGTTGGCCTGCCGACCCTGCGCGACATTCTCGGCGAGCTCGAGAAACCCGGCCGTGACCCTCGCGCCGGCTTCGAGGCGTTTTCCTTCGCCGAAGGCATCCACCGGATCTCGGACCTGCGACCCGGCATGAAGCTGCCCGGCATCGTGACGAACGTGACCCGGTTCGGGGCCTTCGTCGACATCGGCGTCCACCAGGACGGCCTGGTGCATGTCAGTGAACTCGCCGACCGGTTCGTTCGCGAACCGTCCGAGGTCGTGAAGGTGCAACAGAAAGTCTCCGTCACCGTCCTCGAAGTCGACGAGCAGCGTTCCCGCATTTCTCTTTCGATGCGGACAATGCCTCGAGAGGGAAATCGAAAAAGGGAGGGGTGAACGAACTCAGCCTCCCATCAGGCGACGCTCTTCCAGGGGACGATCCCATCGAGGGTTTCGTAAAGTACGGAATCTTGCGCCACCTCGAGGTCATACCATGACTGGAGATTGAGCCAGTATTGCGCCTCCATGCCGAAAAATCGGCCGAGGCGCAGAGCGGTGTCGGCCGTGACAGCCCGCTTCCCCAGAACGATCTCGTTGATTCTCCGGGGAGGAACGCCGATGCGCACGGCAAGCCGATACTGGCTGATTTGCAGCGGTTTCAGAAAATCCTCGAGAAGGATTTCCCCGGGATGAACCGGCAGGAGTTTTCTTTCATGTTTCTTCATCTTGCACCTCGTCTCCCTGTCCCTCAATGGTAGTCGATGATTTCGACATCCCGGGCATTTCCATTGCTCCATCGGAAGCAGATCCTCCACTGATCATTGATGCGTATGCTATGTTGCCCCTTCCGGGATCCTTTCAGTTCTTCGAGATGGTTCCCGGGCGGAATCTTCAGGTTGTCGAGGCTCACGGCGGCATGGATCTGCAAGAGTTTTCTCAAGGCGACACGCTGAATGGCCGACGGGATGCGTTTCGATCGTCCCCGGTGGAAAAGGGTTTCCGTGTCTTTCGAACAAAAACTCAGAATCATTCCTGCGCCTCGCGGCATAACGCCTAACGTTAATATAACGTCATGCGCTCATATCGTCAAGTCCCGACGCGCACGATGCGAAGAGGGAGCCCTCGGCGGCAGGATGGCACAGTCTCAGGCAGCCTTGACGCCGATGCGGCTCAAGAGATGCTTCCCATGTGCCGATAGAGGTATCTGATTCTCTATATCTGGGGGAGTGTGACGTGCGCACGGGAACTTCACGGCCAATCGACCTGGTGACCGCTCTGGCGGTTCTGTTGTCGATCGCCGCTCTTGCCATCCTGGCAACAGGCTGCAGTGAGCGCAGCCCGCTCGTTCCCGTGTCGTATGTCGAACCGCCCGGGCCGACGGCGACAGGCATCGGCTCGGGAACTGCGACCGTCGGCTCGGGTTCGGCGACGATCGCGACCCCCACGACGACGGTGACCCCGTCCGACACGACCGGCGCCTTCGATCTCAGCGGCTCGGTCTACGATTCGGTCACGGCGGCGGGCGTTCCCAACGTCACGGTAACGACGAGCGCCGGTCACAATGTGAAAACCCTGTCGAACGGCCGGTTCTACCTGACGGCGGTCCCATCGGGCATCCACACGATCTCGCTCTCGGCAAGCGATTACGAGGACTTCTCCTACGCCTTCACACTCGCCTCCTCCGGCGCCCTGCAACCGCCTCTCGACGTGTTCATCACCCGCAAAACATACACGATCCGGGGATACGTCGTGAACAAGGGCTCGGCCGGGGACTCCTCGATGGGATATTACGAAGAGGCGATCGACGGCGTCGATGTCGCGATCGAGGGGCTCGCCAGCTTCACCACGACGACGACCAGCAACGGCGCCTTCACCTTTGCAGGCCTGAAATCCGGTCTGTACACCATCGTCGCGCAGAAACCGGGCAGTTTCGAAAAAGCACGCGTCCAGGTCGAGATCAAGCCGGACGGCACGGTCTCCCCGGCCGCGATCGTCATTTCCCTCTCGCCAAGCAGCTTCTCGATGCAGGGGCTGGTCAAGCTCGACTCGACGAAAGAGCCGCTCGGCGGCATCCGCATCGATCTGCTCGACCAGGATTCCACCTCCGTCGCCTGGACCCTCTCCACGGCCGAGGGGAAGTTCTCGTTTCTGAACCTGCCGGCCGGCCTGATGTATCTGACGGCCCAGGGCGACGGTTTCTACAACGCGACCGCCGTGGTCCAGATCTTCCAGGACGGCTCGATCTCGCCGGCCACGCCGGAGCTGTTCCTGACGCGGCTGCCTTCCGAAAACGACCTGATCTGGGCTTCGGGAACCATTCGCGACGCCTACACGGCCGGCCCGCTCGAGTTCGTCACGGTCATCCTGAAAGGCTACGCGAGCACGATCACCGACCGGTACGGATATTATTCGCTCGGCAATATCGCGCCCGGCCGGTACCAGTTGACCTTCACCAAGGAGGGGTTCAACCAGCTCGACGTCGCCCTGACGGTGAACGCCGACGGCACCACCTCTCCGCCCAGCCTAGATTACTTCATGATCTACACGCAGGGCGCGGGCCAGGGCTCGATCGTCGGCCGGTATGTGCCGTCCATTCCGCCCGAAAGCGGCCTTCCTGTTGCCGTCTACCAGATCTACTCCGAGAGCGCCACCAATCTCCTGTGGACGCTCGTGAGCCCCTACACGCCGATCAAGACGACCGTAACCGGCGCGGATTCGCCGCTCACCTCGTCGAACGAGAGCGGGATCTTCAAGTTCACCCACCTGAATCCGACCACTTCCAACCGCAAGTATCTCATCGTCGTGGGCGAAGGCGGCAACACGGCCCCGGAATATGGCGAAGACTATAAAATCCTCACCATCCCGCCGGGGGTGCGGAAATTCTATTTCATCGTCGACGTCGTGGCGGGCCAGACGACCTTCGTCACAAACTACGAGCAGGAGAATTTCTGAACAGCCGCATCGCGACCAGATTCCCGGGAATCGCGCTTCTCGGGTTCGTGCTGCTGTTCCTGTCCGCTTTTCCCGCGCAAGCAGCCCCGAGCGGCCCGGTCAGTCTCGACGGACGGCCCGGCCTGCTGACGATGGCAGTTCCTGTCGGAACGGCCACCCGGCTGATCACGGGAAGCGTCCGCCACGGTATCGCGGAAGGCGACGTCAGCATCCGCGGCCGAACCATCCGTGAAACCAAGCATGAAACCTGGATTTCGGCAGCCGCACGCCTCCATCCCCATGTGCTGTTCATCGCAACGCACCTGGCATCGAGCCGTGACACAAGCCCGACCACGGTCGGCATCGACGGGGATGCGGGGATCACGGCCGGCGGAGTTCACATCGAGGTTCCCGAGAAGAGCCTGGCGTTCGGCGGCTCCTACACCCAGCTCACGGCCGGGGACATGGGCCGGATCGATCTTTCCCAGCTCGAGCATCTGCGCCACGTCTACGTCACGGTTTCGGACGAGCTGGCCAGAAACCTGCGCGGATATCTCCAGCTCAAAGAGGCGTTCAGCCAGGAATACACCGCCGTGTATCCCGACGGCCGACAGATCCGCGTTCCGCTCAAGCGGGTGGTGATCGGAACGGTCGGAGCGATGCGCCGATTCCGGACGGGGCTGACCCTGTTCGGCGAGACCCAGATGTTCGACGACGAGGATTTCCTCTACTACGGGGACGACCACTACTCGGTCAACGCCGGCTGCAGGCTGCAGTACAGCCGTTTTTCCGCTGAACTTTCCGCCCGCAGTCTCAACCGCACCCCGACCTGGTATTTCGGCTTCTCGGCCGCCCACTGAAAGCCCGTTCTGCCGGGCGCACCCTGATGCGCCCCTGCAAATGTGGCGTTGGGGTCTCTAGCGATAACACGAGAGAAGGGGAAACGAATCCGCAGATGGAGGGCCGATGAACGCAGATGAAAAGCCAGAGAGGATTTCATCTGCGCCATCTGTGTCATCTGCGGATCGGTTCTTGTGACGAAAAACACATACCAGGCACAGAGAAATTGGTTCTCATTCTCTGCGCCTCTGTGGTGAAACGTTCTTTGGAACTCCGTGGCGAGTCCGGCGGATAACCGGGTGGGCGTTTGCGCCTTTGAGATCAGCGGGAGCTGCCGGTTTTCACGAATTTGAGGGCCAGGGAGTTGATGCAGAACCGGAGGCCGGTCGGCTTGGGGCCGTCACGGAACACGTGGCCCAGGTGGGCATCGCACCGGGCGCACCGCACTTCGAGGCGCGACATGCCGAAGCTGTGGTCGGCCTCGGTCGTGAGGCGGCCGGCGGCGATCGGCGCGGAGAAGCTGGGCCAGCCACACTCGGTGTCGAACTTGTCACCGGACGAAAACAGGTCAGCGCCGCAGCAGACACAGGTATAGACACCATTATCGTTCAGTTTCACGTATTCGCCCGAGAACGGCACTTCGGTGCCTTTCTCCCGCGTGATGTGGAACTGGTCGGGCGTCAGGATCTTCTGCCACTCCTCGTCGGTCTTCACGATACGGTCCGTCATGCTGGCACCTCCCGATTCCGCGGCCGGGCTGGAAGCCCGAACCTCGAACGCGACCGACGGACAGGTGACCAGAAGGTACACCCCTGCAGCCGCAACACATCCCAGGGCGATCATACTGCGAATCGAATGCTTCATCTCGTTCTTCCATTCACGAGCAGGCCAGACCGGCTCGTTCTATATTAGTCAGTTTGCAAGAGGGTGTTCTTTGAGAATCGTCACGGCTTCGGCCATACGCCGGAAGGTGGCCGGATCCCCCCCGCGGTCGGGGTGGTGCCGCAGGGCAAGCCGCCGCCAGGCACGACGGATATCGGCATCCGAAGCGTTTTTTTCGAGACCAAGAACGGCCAGCGCGTCCAGCCGGCTGCTGCGTCGGTGGTAGGCGCCCCAGAACGCGTCGAGGAGGGTTTCGACGGCGACCCGGTCCGTCTCCTCGAGCTGTTTCAGATCGAGGTAATACGCGCGCAGCGGATCATGGAGCTCTGGAACGAGGCCTTCGTGCCGTTTCAACGCTCTACGGGCGATGCGGAGGCAGTGGATCTCGAGATCCGCCTCCCCCGAGCCGCGAAGCCGCTCCCGGAGCAGATACAGCAGGTGGAACAGCGTGAAATGGGCCCGGAAGAGCCGCACGGGATCGGCGGAATGCCAGCCGCCGAAAACGTCATGGCCCCCTTCCCGGAGCCGGTCGAGAAGCTCCTCCTCGCGCCAGACGGAGTTCTGCCGGAGCAGTTCGTCCAGCACTTCCAGCAGTTCTTCCCGCTTTGTCACGTCCATCCGTTTCCCCGTCGCTGCGTATGACCGGATTGTACACCGGGCATGCCTCTCGTGTATACCGCGGAGTTTCCGCGTTCGAGGGCATCTTGCCATGATCGAGTCCCGGGTGGTACATAAGGCGGAGAACCATGAAGCCGGCGCGAAGAGAGGCCGGCCATCGGAAAGGAGATTTTCGCGTGAATCGATCGCCCCGTTTTCGCCTGTTTGCCGGGCTGGTGCTCGTTCTGGCTCTCGTCGCGGCGGCACCCCTGATCGCGGCGGAGGAGCAGGCCAGGCCCGTCCTTCCCAAGCTGGAGTTCGAGAAGTATGTGCTTCCCAACGGCCTGCAGGTGATTCTGCATGTCGACAAGAAACTTCCCGTCGTGCATGTGAACCAGTGGTATCACGTGGGTTCGAAGAACGAGAAACGGGGCCGCACCGGCTTCGCCCATCTGTTCGAGCATCTGATGTTTCAGGGCTCGAAGAACGCGAAGGGCGAGTATTTCACCTGGGTCGAACGGGCCGGCGCCAACCTGCGCGAGGGGGGCGTCAACGGCACCACGGGCAACGACCGCACCAATTACTTCGCCACGGTCCCGGCGGGCCATCTCGAGTATCTGCTGTGGCTCGAGTCCGACCGCATGGCCACCCTCATCGACGACCTCGACGAGGCGAAGCTGAACAACCAGCGCGACGTCGTGAAGAACGAACGTCGTCAGAGCTATGAGAACGCTCCCTACGGCCGGGCCGGCGAACTGTTCGCCACGTACATGTATCCGCCCGACCACCCCTACTCCTGGCCCGTCATCGGCAGCCAGGAAGACCTGACGGCCGCCACGCTGGATGACGTGAAGGAGTTTTTCAAGACATATTATACTCCGAACAATATGTCGCTCACGATCACCGGCGACTTCGATCCGGCCGAGGCGAAGAAGCTCGTGGCGAAGTATTTCGGAACCATTCCCTCGGGTCCGGCCCTTGCCCGGCCGAAGCAGTGGATTCCGGAGCTGAGCGCCGAGCGGATCGTCGAAGTCGCCGACCGCGTTCCCCAGACGAAGATCTATCTCTGCTGGCACTCGCCGGCATATTTCGGGTCGCAGGACGCAGAGCTGGACATCGCGGCGGCGGTGCTGTCCGACGGCCTATCCTCGCGCCTGAACAAGGCCCTGGTGTATGACCGGCAGTTGTGCACCGGCGTCGGCGCCTACCAGGACAGCATGGAGATCGCCGGCAACTTCTGCATCGAGGCGACCCTCCGGCCCGACGCCCGGGTGGAGGAAGTCGAGAGCATCATCGATGCCGAGATCGCACGCCTGGCGAAGGAGGGCCCGACCGCCGAGGAGCTGGAGCGGGTGAAGAACAAGATCGAGTTCGGCTTCGTCTCGTCGCTGGAGGCGATCGGCGGCTTCGGCGGCAAGGCCGACATGCTGAACAAATACAACACCTACCTCGGCAGCCCCGAAAAGTTCGCCGCGGATTTCGAGCGGTTCACCCGCTTGACGGGCGAGGATGTGCGGGCTGCGGTGGCACGCTGGATCGACAACACGAAGCGGGTGAAAATGCGCTTCCGGCCCGAGAAACCGGGAGAGGTCGAGCAGATCGCCGTCACCCGGGACAAAGCCCCCGAACTCGGCCAGGACCGTGATTTCGCCCCGCCCGCCGTCAAGACCGGCAAGCTCGCCAACGGCCTCGAGATTCTGGTCGTGGAACGGCCCGAGCTTCCCAAAGTCGCCGTCAGCCTGACCGTCCGGGCCGGCAGCCTGTTCGACCAGCCCGGCAAGGCCGGCTGCGCCCAGTTGACGATGGCCACGATCGAGATGGGCACCAAGACCCGCAAGGCACTCGAGATCGAGCAGGCGATGTTCCAGCTCGGCACCTCGCTCGGCTCTTCGGCCGGCCGCGAATCCGCCGGCCTCGCGTTCGAGGTGTTGAAGCGCAATATCGCCCCGGCCCTGGCGATCATGGCCGATGTGGCCCTGAATCCGGTGTTTCCGGCCGAGGAGTTCGAGCGCGAGCGTAAGCGGATGCTCGACGGGATGTCCCAGGAGGAAAACGATCCGCGCAGCCTCGCCGGTCGCCTCCGGTCGGTGCTCGCCTTCGGCGCCGACCATCCGTACGGCTGGCCGTCGAACGGCTTCGCCTCCACGGTCGAATCTCTGAGCCGGGAAGACCTGGTCAAGATGCACGCGGACCGGTTCATGCCGGGAAATGCCGCACTGAGCTTCGTGGGCGACATCACCCTCGACGAGGCGACGAAGCTGGCCCAGGAGGCTTTCGGCTCCTGGAGTGCCGGAACGGCCCCCGCCCTCGAGCTCCCGGCTCCCAAGCCCGCCAAAACCGGCACCGTCTACCTGATCGACAAGCCCGGCGCGGTGCAGACCGTCGTCCTCCAGTTGCTCCCCGGCATCAAGCGTGCGGATCCCGCCTACTACCCGCTGATGCTCGCCGATGCCGTCTGGGGCAGCGGCGGGTTCGGCACCCGGCTCAACCTGAATCTTCGCGAGGACAAGGGCTACACGTACGGGGCCCGGTCGGCCCTGGCCTCGTCCCGAGAGGCGGGAAGCTGGTTCGCCTCGGCCTCGGTGCAGGGCAACAAGACGAAGGAGTCGGTCGTCGAGTTCGTGAAGGAGCTCGAAAACCTCGGCGGCAAAAAGCCGATCACCGAAGCCGAGCTCCAGAGTGCCCGGGAAACGCGCCTGCGCGGCTATGCCCAGCGGTTCGACACGATGGGAAAGGTCGCCGACCGTATCGGTGAACTGTGGGCGCTCGGCCTGCCGTATACCGAGTTCGTCACCGAGTTCGAGAAAACGAAAACCCTCGGCCTCGCCGAGGTGAACGCCGCCGCCGCAACCTACGCCGGCAAGGGCCCTGCAACGCTCCTGCTGATCGGCGACCGCGCCAAGATCGAGCCCGGCATCCGCGAACTCAACCTCGGCGAGATTCTCGTTCTCGACGCCGAAGCCAAGCCACTCAGATAGTCCCTTCGATAAAAAGCCCCCGATCCTGACGGATCGGGGGCTTTATTATTAAAATACATACTTTTCATATCATTCGAGGAAATGTTATACTTTGCATGACAGAATGACGGCATCGTGCCGGTGGACTCTCCCGCCCCGTCCCGATGCCGGAGAAGAGGGATCGCATGCATCTTCGCCGTATCACCACGGGCTCGGTCCTGCTCCTGCTTCTGGTATCGATCATGATCGCCGGGGTCATTTCCATTCAGTTGATTCCCAGCTACGCCACGACCGTACAGCGCGAGCGTGAAGTCGAGCTGGCCGGGCGACTCGAAGCCATGCGCCAGGCGATGCTGCTCGACGCAGCCGCAGGCAGCCCTCATCTCCAGTCTCTCTACCAGCAGATCTGGTCGATCCCCGACCATCGCCAGGATCTCCGCACGTTGGCGTTCGACGTCTATCTCAGCTCCCTCGTTGCAAGCGGCTATCTCCCCCTGGTCCAGAGCGATCCTCTCGTTCCCGCCTTCCGATGGGGCTCCCAACCCGGAATGATTTTCTGGTACCCGACGCGAAATCTGGTCGCGAGTGGCAGCTTCGAAGTCCAGGATCTGTCACAGACACGATGGCGGGCGGATGGCCTCACCTGCGGTATCGCTCTCGTCACGTCCAACCAATGGAATGGAAAAACGACGGGCGACAACGCCGCCCCCAACCTGGCAAACCGCTTCGGATCGATTTTCGGACAGGGCGGACATGCTCTGCTATTGGTCAGCAAATGAACTCGACAGGGCATCCCTCTGACCCGACCAAGGATATGCAACGATATGCCCGCATCCTGGACACGATCATCGTGGTGCTCCTCTTCCTCCTGGGCTGCTGTCTCTTCGCCAAGTTTCTCATTCCTCTCTTCCGGACGAATCCCCCTCCGCTTCCCTCGCCATTCCAGATCCGACCTCGACCTCCATCCACGCCATCTGCCACCGTCGTTCCCCGTTCTTCCCCCCACCTCCATGAAGCGAAGATGGCCGAAGCCCTGTTCATCGAAGCGGCACACCTGATCGACGCAGGGAACATCGGCACGGCCGAGCCTCTGCTTCTGCGGGCCAGGGCGTTATGCCCCGACGATCCGAGGTTCGCCTATCTCCTCTCCACCCTCCCGACCGCAACGGCACGCCGAGCTGCCGAATCGGACATTCTGGCAGCGATGGCTGCCAGCTCGCCATCCGATGTCTGGAACCTTTTCACGAATGCAGCCTCGGCCGATCCGATGTTTTTCGATCGTCATGCCATGCGCCTCATCACCTTCTTCGAACAATCGAACGAGCCAGCCTCGGCCGTGTCCCTTCTCCGGACCCACCTGAAGCGAAAGCCGTTGGACACATCCGCGTTCGATACCTGGCAGCGCCTGACACGCCGGCTTGGACACACGGCAGGAGTCGTACCATGAACCGTCATCATGATCCTCGTCCACGAAGCATTCCCGTTTTTCTTCTCGCCCTCCTGGTTCTGCTCCTTTGCGCACCCCTTCCCGCCAATGGAGCCGTGCGCATCAATAGCATCACCTGTTCCAGAGCAACCGTGTCCAAGGGGCAAACGGGAATCCAGGTCACGATGGATGTCGAAAATCTGGATACGGCATCCGCCGTGACCCTCACGGCGGCCAACCTCACCTTCACGCTCGGCAGCTACGAAGTGGCCCACAACAGCCCAGCCCTTCCGACAAGCATCGGAGCAGGCTCGCATCTCGCCTGTGTTTTCACCGTGTCCGTCAATCCGCTTTCCACCTCTGGGGTCTGTACGGTCGATGGCACGGTCACGACGTCGGGCGGCAGCGACCCATCGGCCGACGTCATCCATACCTGGACGGTCCAGCAGCCTTCGGAACTGGTCATCACTTCGATCATCGGCCCCTCGACCATCTCCCGGGGCAGCATCGGCAATCAGGCGATCATGGATGTCAGCCGTTCGGGTGAGGCCAGTGCCTGGCTGAATGCCGTCGACCTCGTTCCCGATACACCGACGAACTATCTCGATTGGGTGCTCAAATCCCCGCAGCTGCCGCAAAATTTCACCCGCAGCTCTTGGTGGAACAAAAAATGGCCGTTTCGAAGAATGATGTCGATCACCAACCAATCGCAACTGACGCTTCCGGCCACCTACGAGATACGCCTCACGTTCGATCATGCCGCTCTCGTCGATGCCGGAAAATCCCTTCCCTCCGGCGATGACATCCGCATCATCTACGACGACGGGGTGAACTTCTACGAAATCCCCCGCTATCTCGATACGCGGCAAAGCTCCTGGCAATCTCCCCAGACGACGATCTGGTTCCGGCTCCAAACGCCCCTCGCACCCGCTCCCGCGGCGGACAAAAAATATGCCATCTACTATGGAGCCGGCATGGCTGATGCGATGAACCCACCTGATGATCCCAACGCCGTCTTCATCTTCGACGACGACTTCGAAAGCGGCAACCGACCGGCCCCTCTCAACTGGACCATCGGCAAAATCGCCGCCTATACGACGGCATGGGCCATCGGCATTCCCGGCCCGGCGGGCCAGATCACCCCCTTGTCCGCCTACAGCGGCACGAGAATCGCCGCCACCGGCCTCACGACCCAGTATACGGGACAAGTACCTGCTGCCGAAGTGATGTGGCTTCGCTCACCCTCCATCGATCTGGCCGGCAAACTGAATCCCACCCTCACGTTCTACGATGTTTTCGACATCGAAGACCCGGGAGCTCCCTACGATTACGGCACCCTCCGCGCCTATCGCGCTCCCGTAGCGGCGGCAGGAATCGCACCAGCGCCGGCAACCGCGCTTCTCCGCTTCGAAGATCAATATCTGAACGAACATTACACGTGGCAGCCCCAAAGCTATGGGCTTTCCGCCCTGGTCGGCGAACGAATCTATCTCGAGTATTGTCTTCGGGTGGACCAACTGGTGTTTGGATACGGTTGGGGTCTCGACGATATCCGCATCCGCCAGATCGCCGACCATGAGCCGGACAATCCCCTCCTCGGCATCGAGGAGCAGGTTCCCCTGGCACCGACGATCAAGGCGTTCTTCGACATTTCGGTCTCTCCCGCAGCCGTTTCGGGACCGGATCAGATCGACGGGCTGGCCGAGGGCGTCGAGATCAACAGCGGCCAGCCGATCAGCGATGACTCGGCCGCCGTTCCCCTCGTCTGGGAGATCGCCGGACAAGATATCACAGCCTATGGAAACCCCTTCTACATGATGCCCAAGACCGCTTTCAACGCGGGTGAAACGGTGTATGTCAGAGGTTCGGGGTACACCGCCGGCGTGTACTACCGGGTCGCCTGGTACAACCCCTCGGGAAATCTCGTGACGACGACGACGGTGACGCCGCAGTCCTCCGGTGTCCTGTTCGACCAACGCACGATGTCGCCCACGGATGGAAGCGGCCAATGGCGTCTCATCGTCACGAACGCCGCCGGCACGGTTTCCTACGCGGAAACCGGCTTCCATCTCAACACGAAGCCCCAACTGCTGAGCGAGCTTATCCTGCCGGAGTATGCCATCCAGGGTCAGCAGATCACGTTGACGGAGCGCGTGAAGAACACCGGTCAGACTCCCGCGATCGGCGTCACCCCGACCGCCCCGACGGCCGACGGCGGGGGCGGCTTCACCGCCTTCACGGGACCCTCCCCCATGGCGTTGACGATCACCGGCGGCGCAACCGGCGAGTTCACCTGGACGATGACGGCTGGAGCCCCCGGCAACCTGGCATTCCGGGGCAATGCCCTCGGAACCGTCGAGGGCAGCTCCCTTCAGGTCGAATCCGCCTCGGGAGGCTCGAACATCTGCCGGATACTCACGGAACAGATGTCGATCAGCCAAGTCGCGGCGGATGAGACGACCGTCACCCGAGGCCAGACCGGCGTGCCGGTATCGGTGACTCTTTCGAACACCGGATCGGCGGACCTGAACATCGCCTCTCTGAGCTTCACGGCCAGGCAGGGAGCGACCGACCGATCTCCCGACTACACGGCCGTCATCGTCTCCCCAACCATTCCCGCGCATCTGTCGGGCACCGGTTCCCCCCCCTGGTGGAACACCGCCTACAAGTATCGGCAGCGTCTCCGCATCACGGCCGATGACCAGCGGTATCCCCCCAACTCGTCGTCCCAGATCACCATCAAGACGAACGATCTGATCGCCGCCGGGAAACTGCAAGGCGATCTCGACGATTGGCGCTTGATGCAGTGGATCGAAGGAACGGGCTGGGTGCAACTCGATCGGCATTATATCAGCTCGAATAAATCTATCTTCAAGATCCGGAACGAGATTTTGCCGTATGGCCGCGACGAAGGATATTACGTCTACTATGGGAACACCGCCGCTACGAGTGCCGATCTCGCCGCGAACCGGAAGAATTGCTACATTTTCTGGGAGGATTGGGAAGGCTCGGTCTACGGAAACGGCTTCTCCCTGCTCGCAGACATCAGTCAACCCAATTTCCCCGGCTGGGCGACGAACGATGCCGGCGTCAATGGCATTTATATCTCCAGAAACAATAACGATACCTCTCCCCTTCAACTCGGTCCGGATTCGTCGCCGCTTCTCGCAGCACAGTCTCTCTGTTTCCGCGGTCTGGACTTCGGGAACACCTTCAACCTGAACAAGTTCGCCCAAGCCGCCCGGTCGATCGACACGAGCGGATATCACCACCTTCAACTCACCTATCATCGATATTTCGACAATGGCTGCACGGGAACGACCGCGGGAACGAATTATGACTGGGGGCGAGTCAAACTGTATGACGGAGCCGCCTGGAACGAGTTGATTTTTTACCCGGCCAACGGCCCCAACGATGACCTTTGGCACGAGGAAACCTACGATTTGTCGGGGTATCAGACCGGCCCCGGATGGCAGATCCAGTTCGAGGCCAACTTCTGGTACGGTTGGTCGACCAACAACAATCGCCTGTGTTTCGACGACATCCGGCTGTTCATGAATGCGCCGAACGCGATCGGCTTGGGGGAAGAAACGATTCCGGTCACGACCTTGATCGCAACCCTGAGCGTGGACGTTTCGGTTGCCGCCGCAGCCGGGCTGACGACGATCGATGCCGCCGCAACGGCGACGAGCGTCGTCGCGACCGGCGTCCAGAGTATCGTCGGAGCCACGCTGAACGACCAGTGGACGGTGTCGACCTCGTCTCTGCAGACGTTTTCCGATGGTGCGGCCACGATTCCCTGTAGCCGATTCGCACGGGGCCAGCCGATCACGGTCTTGGGAACAGGCTTCCCCTCTCTCCAAACGCTTTCCTTGTGCTGGTATGATGCGTTCCCCCCCGACGCGGCCCCCATCGCCTCCTTGCCGGTCTCGACCAACGCCGGCGGGAGCCTCACCCAGACCTATACACCGACGGCGGCGTTCCGGTATGGCCTCGGCACGATTCAGGTCAGGAACGGGGCCACCCACCTTGCGACGGGGTCGGCCCGAATCTTGGAAAAACCTTTTCCGATGCCCTCCTTCGAGCTTTCGCCGGCAACGAGCAGTCTCGGAACCCCCATGACCGCCGCCTTGTCCGTCACCTCCTCGGTGTTCGGCGACCTGTTCGAAGCCGGCATCTTCTCGTCCGCCTGGACGACGGCAGGACCGGGCACCGAAATCCTCGACACGGCGGCAGCCTACGCGGCGAATCCCCCCAGCCAGTTCGTCCATCTCTCCTACAATGCTGCCGGAGCCGAAACCCTCACGCGGGTGGTCAATCTCCGCGACATGACCGGCGTTTCCCTCCACGCGAGGTATTCCACGGTCTTCGCAGGTGCCCCGGTTTTCGTCGTGGAGACCTCCCCCGACGGCGTCACCTGGACGAGTCTGTTCACGGAGACGGCCCAGCTGGGAATAGGCATCTGGAAAGACCTGCTCATCGCTCTTCCCGAAGATCTGTTGGGCAATTCGAATGTCCGGATCCGTTTCCGACTCCAGGCGGATGCCGGGGGAATGGATCACCTCCTGCTCGACGACGTGTATCTCACGGGGCAGTCCGAAAACCACGAGCGCCTCCGCATCATTCCGCACATCTGGGAAAAAGCCCCCGGAGGCGACTGTACGGGAAACGGCGTCTGCATCCAGAATCCCCAGCCAGCCTCGAACACCCTTTCCTGCGGGGAAACGGTTTCATTCACGGCGCTTTACACACCGACTCAGATGACAAGTGCCGGCACACGCTTCTATCTCCACGGGCCGGTCGAAAACGGGGTTCTCGCTTCGGGCGTCTCCCTTCTCGACGGCCAGGACTGTCATGTGCCGGATACCCGTTCGACGGGGGTCAGCATCTCCCAGAAGGCGCTCCAGGTCACTCCCGGGTTGGTCGACATGGGAACGGTGGGTCCCGGGCAAACCAGTCCGAGTCGTTCCGTAACCATCACGAACACCGGAAATCTCGATCTCGAGCATCTGAAGTGGGAGTTTCACAATCTTGCCTCGGATCCCTACTTCATCCCGCCCGACGGCAGCGTCGGAACACCGGATATGATCGGCGCCCTCGCCGTCGGCGACTCCACGACGGGGGGGCTGCGCGTCACGATTCCACCGATGCAGGAGCCGGGCACCTATACCGCCTACCAATTCGTTTTCGAGGACACCAACCAAGACGGGGCATCGATCGGAGATGCCATCGCGCAGTTTCTGATGCGCGTCGTCGTTCCCCCGACGGAACTGCTGCGGGCAAACCACACCTCTCTTTTCCTGGGAAGCTGGCTCGCCAACGACCGCACCGCCACGGCATCCCTCATGGTGACGAACATCGGGAACATGGATCAGATCAAGGTCCGCTTCGTCATCTCGGATCTGAAGTATCTGGGAAACACGATCCCGAGTTCTTCGGCAAGCCTTCAGCCCGTCATTTTCGGCCTGATGAGTCCCGGAGATGCCCGCTGGGTGAACTTTTCGGTGCAGATCCCCAACGCGCAGACCCCGGGAACCTATGTTGGAACGGGCACGTTTCTCAACGACAAGGATGTCGACACGCTTGCCGATCCCGGCGAGGCTTCTTCCGCCGTCAGCCTTTCGCTCATCGTGGGTCCGAACGAGTCCCTGGATATCGTTTCGGCGACCGTCACGCTTCCCAATGTATCCCCCGGCCAAGTCACCTTTTCTCCGGCATTGCGGTTATCGAACACCGGCGGGCTTCCGCTGGAACGCCTCCAGTTCGTTTCGTCCTCCCTCACCGTCAGCGGCCGGACGATCGATGCAACGAACGTCACGATCGCACCGGCACCGCTCCCCACGGTGGGAACGGGCCTGTTCACCACCTTCGTCTTCTACGTCGACATCCCGTTCGATCAGGACCGCAACCCCGGGCCAGCGTATTCGGGAGTCCAGACGATCTTCAACGACCGAAACGGAAACGGCCTCCTGGATGCAGGAGAAGCCAGGGATACGATCACGATATCGACGAACATTCTCGATTCACGCAACTTCGCCATCGTCGAGGAGATCGCCAATTTCGGCGCAGGTGTGCCGAACGAAACCGTCGAGATCGGGGTACATGTCGTCAACATCGGCAATCTCGACTGCCAAAACTTGAAATGGAAGTGTCTCAGCCCACTGAGCAACGGGGTGACGACATTCGCCGTATCCCCCCCCGGGACACAACCGGCATTCAATCCGGGAAACGGCGGAAACGGCTGGGATCTCACCCCACCGGCCACCGTCGCAACCCTTTCGATCAATCCAATTCCGCTCGCCGCCACACCCGGCACCTACTGGGGCAGCTGGACACTCTGGAACGACCTGGACAACGACACCGTCATCGACGCCGGGGAAGCATCCGACACGGTCACGGGGTACCTCGAGGTCGGCGTGGATGGGGTGGACATCCTCGACTCGTCCCCGCTGGATCTCGGCTCAGCGGCCCCCGGCGAGAAAACCCCTCCCGTCATCTTCAGCGTGAAAAATATCGGCGAGCGCACCCTGACCCGGCTCCTCTACGAAAAGCCGAATCTCATCCAAGCCCCGTATCCGGCACTCACGCCGTTCTTCCAGATCTACTCGTATCCCGATCCGATCGGCCTGCTCACGGCAGGAGTCACGTGGGCTCCCTCCATCCAGGTCGCCATTCCCGAAAACCAGGGGCCGGGCTTGTATTCTGGCCCGTTGCGCGTATTTCAGGACGATCTTCCCGATGAGACCTACACGTCCCCCGAGAAATACGACACCATCACCCTTCACCTCCTCGTAAAGGAAAAGCTGGCGCTGCGGTTCGAAGCCTCTCCTCTCGATCTGGGGGGCATCAACAAGGGCGAAACCATTGCGAAGACCTTCACGGCATTCAATGTCGGAAACAAGCAGATCAACAACCTGAAATACCTCCTCTCCCCCCTGAAAGATGGCGGAAACTCGATTCCCACGGGGCAGCTCAGCCTCCAGGTCCCGCCCTCTCCCTGGGCCCTTCCCTGGACCGGTCCTTCCTCCCAGGTCGCCACCTTCACCGTCACCACGCTGACGACCACCCCGACCGGAAACTATTCCGGAGAGGTCACGTTCTGGGAAGAAACGGGCGGAACCCCGGGCCTCGATGCGGGAGAATCTTTCTGGAAGCTCCCTGTCAAGATCTCCGTGGGCGCGAAATCCGTCGACGTCCTTGCCACCACCATCAATTTCGGCAACATCGCCAAGGGCAACGACACGGCAACCCAGACATTCACGGTCCGCAATACAGGCACCGTCTTCCTGTCGAACCTGAAGATCGACAAGCAGCCGGTTGGTGCCATCGGGACGCCCGACATCCGCTTCCTGCCCAACCAGGTCGCCCCACCCGCCCTGAATCCGGGCGTCACGCGTGATATATCGGTAAGTATTCACACGACGCCGACGACCCTCTCCGGAACGTTTTCGGGAGAACAGTGGGTCTACGAGGATCTGAACGGCAACGGCGTCCGCGAACCGCTCGAACCCCAGGACTCGTTCGTTCTCACCCTGATCGTCACTTCCGGCGGCGCCCTGTCCTACGAAATGGTCACGGCCCCCAATCCCCTGATCATCGTTGCGCCCCGCAACACGACGGCCACGAGGAGTTTCCACATCACCAGCATCTGTGACAATCCCCTGACGAACGTGCAGATGGTCACGGCAGCCCCAATCCTCGGGGCATTCACGATTCCGGCCTCGAACCTGAGGATGACGCCTCCCTCCGTCAACATCCAGGTGATGGAAACGGTCGATGCATCGCTGTCCGTCACCATCCCGTCCATGCAGCCCGCCGGCCGGTATTATACGGCGACACAGACGGTGATCGACCTCGATCACCCGGCCGCAACCGCCCCTTTGATGGTGTATGTGGAAGTCCCCCCGACGAAATTCACGATCACGCCATCCGTCTTCACCCCGATTTCCGCAGCCCAGGGAAGCACCGTGAGCTTCGGGTTCACCCTGACGAACACCGGCCCATACCCCATCGCCCTCGACGCCGTCGGTACCAATCTCGTCGGCCCGGGCATCATTCCCTTTTCCGCAGCAAATGTCCTGTTCGGCATGCCCACCCTGGCAATCGGCGGAACGGTCAACGGCACATGCAGTCTCACGATCGACCCCGCCACGCCGATCGGCTTCCACGTCGGAACCATGACGATCCGGGATGCCCTCTTCCAGAACGAAGCCAGTCCCACCGTTCAGATCCCGGTTCAGGTCACGGGACCGGCCGGCATCCCCGAAGTCGTGTATCAGACCATCACGGGGCCGGACAAAATCGCGACGAGCACGGCGTATGTCTTCAGCAGCTATCTTCTCGCCACGGCTCCCCTCCATGTCGATCCCAATCCCGCTTCGACCTCACGGGTCCTCCTGCGGGTCACCGAATGGTGCGGCACGGCCTCCACGACGCACGAGTATGGCACCAACGGGATCCGAGCCGAAGAAATCAATATCTCCATCAACCGCTGGCAGCGGTACTCGTTCGCCTTCACCTCGACCTCGAGCGCGCTTCTGGGAAGCTTCACCGTGGAACTCGGGCTTTTCAGTACGAAGACGGGCGAGGCCGTGATGTTCGACGGAATCCAACTGGAAAAAGCCGTCACCCTTCCCGGGCTTTCACCGGCGCAGGAGGCAACTCCCTGGACCCCCGAACGGGGTGTCGTCACGCCGACCCGGCAGAACGGCCTGTTCCGGGGAACGCCTTATTATACTTGGTAACATATTATTCGGCATCCCGATCAAGGGATGCCGTTCGAGCTTTCCAAGGTCAAGATCCCCAATGATCTTGTAGAGACCCCCTTCGCAAACGATCCGAAGTTCTCGGCCGGGAAATTCCTTCGCCAGGTGTTTCGCCACCAAGGCGATCGCTTTTTGCTCGATGGCCACGCAGGTTTCTATTGTTTATCAAATATTTCAATCATGGTGCGTATTTCTGCTATCATGACCTGAATATCACCGCGAGAAGACCGATGCCTCTGCGAAAAGGAATCCTGGTTCTCCTGCTGGCGACCTTGCCGGGATGCCTGAACGCACAGGCTCCCCGGGTGCCGCTGAAGACGCTCCTGCTGATGAATAACGCCCGCGCGGCATCACGGAGTGGCAACGCCAGCGAAGCCACCCGCCTTCTTGCCCAGGTCCGGACGTTCGAACCATCGGCAAAAGCGGGCAACTGGACTGCCCCGCAGATGGCCCCCCCTTCCGCCCAGCCCCTGGATGAGCGCTCGGACGCAGAGCTCGAGGCCATTCTGCTCACCTCGCCGACGAATGTCGAAGTCCGCCACATCCTCCTTGCTCGTGCGATCAAAGCTGGCGACACCGCCAGCATCCAACGCCACAGATCCGTGCTCGGCCAGCCTGAGTCGATCCCAGTCGGCAAGCTCCTGCTTCTCGGCGTTCTCTGCCTTCTTTTGCTCATCGAAAGCCGGAAACTTCGTGACATCCTCCGCTCGAGTTACCATTCGAAATAATATTTTTTCCCCGACAGGTCCAGTTCGGTGTAGGGCGACACGATCTTTTTCCCGGGGGCGAACGCCGTCGGACGTTTCTGCGTCTGATTATCCGGCTTTTCCAGCTGCACCCCATCGAACCAGACGGCGTGGGAAGCCGTCGGCGGCGATACCGGCGACGTGTTGCCAAGCATGATGTAGGTTTTGCTCGCCGTCGACGTGTCGAGGTAGTATTCGAACGACACATATATTCTATACCACATATAAACGTTCGCACCGAACTGGGCGGGCCAGGCTTCGACGACACCGAACTCCCCCGACCCCGTCGTGCTGCCCTGCACGCGGCCGTCCGAATCAATCTCGACCCAGGGCTGGAAGACGATCGCCCCCCCCTCCGTCGTGTCGAAGAAGGAAATCCGCGCGGAGCCGGTTCCTGGGCAGACATACGCCGAAAGAACATACCGGGACTCGGGAGGCTGGAACGTGAATGTCGCGATTTCCTGATACACCGTCCCACTCGAGAGGCCGATCGGCCCGCCCTGGATGATCTCGCACCGAAACTGACAATCATCCGAGACCACGCCTCCGCCGGCCGATATCACCTGCGGCCCCGACTGATCATAGACTCCAAGCTCCTGCAGGGGATCGACCGGGCCGATCCGGACCGTCGTCGTGCCGTAGGAGCCGACCGGCGTTGGATCGGGGTTGAACAACGGATCGAAGGCGATCACCGCCGCGGGGATGGTGTGTCCGGCCCCGTCCCCGACATTCGCGAACGTCCAGGAAAAGGCATTCAGCGGGACATTGCCGGCGTTGTAATAGCAAATTCCGACCCAGCCCGAGGCCTGGCCCCGGCCGATCCGGCCGAAATCGACCATTCCGGGCAGAAGCGTGATCAGAGGCCGCGGATTCACCGTCAGTTTCACCTGGAAATTCGCGGTGGCCTCGGCAGCCTGGATGACCCCGTCACCGTTCTCATCCTCCCAGACCGCCGAATCCCCCGTATACACATCCGGTGGAACGAAACTCGCCAGTTCGACGGTTGCGGCGCAGGAGATGTTCCCGCTTCCCGGAATGCCGAAAGGTGCGGCGGGTGACCAGGTCAGAGACGCGAGAGGGAAGGTATATCCGGTCCCCGTCAGCGGGACGAGATTCTTCCACCGCAGCTTCGTCAGCGGAATCGCCGATCCGTTGTAGGCGGTGAAGCTCTTCACAACCGTCCCTCCCGGATCCTGCGGGCCGAAATCCACCGGCGGATTCGTCGGATCCGTCTCGAACACGCTCTTGTGGCCGATGCGCAGCGTGATCGTGAAGGTGTCGTTTTCCTCATTGCCGGGGTTATAACTCCCGTCGGCACCATTGTAATCGTCATAGATGCGATGGGTTGCGACATACGTGCCATCCGCCTTCGGAGAGCCCACCGTGATCGTGATCGTCGCCAGTTGCGACTGACCAACCGTGAATCCACCCGGCACGGCCGGAAGATACACGATCGAAGAAGCCGGAATCACGTCGATCCCGCTCGAGAGCGTGGCAATGACGGCTCTGACCATGGTCAGATCCTGGTTTCCGGTGTTCACGATCTCGATCGTGCCGCTGACGACGGAGTTCTCCGTCGTCCACCCCAGGTCGAGATTCGACTGGAGGACATTGATCGCCTTGTTCGAGGTCACCGTCAGATTGATCGCGCAAGTGTCGCTCGCCTCGTAGCTCTGAAGCTGCTTGTCGCCATTGATATCATTCCAGGCGGTCAGGGTGCCCGTGTAGAGCCCGGGAAGCCTGTTGGCCGGAACCAACACGCGCCAGTACCCGAACTTCTGGCCGCCGACCAGGATGCTGCCGAGGGGCGCCGGCACGAAAGAACCGGAAACCGGAAAGATGAAGCTCGCCGAGGCGGGGATCGTTTGCGGCCCGACAAGAGCGGAACAGGTCGCCACGAGACTCGTGATCGTCAACGAGCCGGTGTTGCGGAACTTGATCGCCGTTTCGGCCGAGTAGGTGGCGGGCGGGCCGCTCGTGGCATACGACAGGTTTTCGATGTCCAAAGCCGCAGAGCCGATCCGGCACTTGATGATGAACGGGGATTGGGGCTCGCCGGTGTCACGATCGAGCCCCAGATCGGTGTCATCGAACAGCCATGCCGAGCTGCCGGTATAATCCCCCGGGGGCTGAGCCACGTTCACGATCAGCCTCACATCCCTCGTGAAGATGGCTCCGGGAGCCGCCGTAAACGGCACTCCGGGCGGGAAATCGTAGCTCGGCGTCGAGATCGTGTTGCCGCCTGCAGATACCAAAGGCAGCTTGGTCCACATGAGCCGGGACAGCGTGACATTGCCCGAGTTACGGCAGGCAAAGGGAACCGTCACAACCGCTCCCGGGGCAAGATCGCCCAGTTCCACGGTCGGAGCGAGCACCTGAACCGCGGGATAGGCGGGAATGCTGACGGTCAGGGTGAATGTTCCCGAGGCTTCGCCGGGGTCGGCCACGCCGTTCCCGTTCGAGTCTTCGTACAGAGTCTGAACTCCCGAATACGCGCCCATGATCATGCCGGGAGGGACGAACAGGGCGACGGTCGCGGTACCCGTCGTCACGACCGAAGCAGGCGGAATGATGGAGATATTGTCTGTGGCGATCGAGTTGCCCATCCCATCCTGCAGGGCCTGAAGCGAAGCCTTGAGATTCGTCAGAGACAGCGAACCGGTATTGGTGATGGTCTCCTTGAGCCCGGAGATGATCGTCGAAGGCGTCCCGAGCCCCGCAGGAAGCACGGGAGGGGACAGAGTGAACTGTTTGGTGCCGACACCGACCCGCACCTGGAACGTGTCACTCGCTTCTCCGGCATCGATCGCCCCGTCGGCATCCGTATCCGCCCACATCGTCCAGGTCGCGACGTAAATCCCTTGGGTGGCGGCGGCAGGAATCGCGGCGGAGACGCTTGCTACGCGGGATTCCCCGATCGTCAGATTTCCGGGATTCGGAGAAACGGCCAGGAAGGTTGCACTTCCGATCGTCTGAACGAATTTGACGTTCGTGACCGCCTGGTTTCCTCCGTTGAACAGGTTCACACTCTTCGCATTGGTCGTCTGACCGGGGCTCCAGTTGCCGAGATCGATCAGATTCTCGATGACGAAGACTTTCGGCCGGCTCAGCACGTTCACCGTGACGGTGAAAATCTTATACGGTTCGATGGAATCGGGATTCCCGTTACCATTCATGTCTTCGTACACCGACATCGTCGTGGCATAGGTGCCGGAAGCCTGATTGTAGGGAACCGTCATCGCAATCGAGACGGCGGCGCTGGCGTCGGGATTGATCGCTCCGATCGGAGACGGGGCCAGCGTCACGTAGGCGTGAGAAGTCGTCAGGGGGAAAACGCCGTTCAGATCGACCTTGTTCCACTTCACGGCGCTCAGGACGAGGTTGCCGACGTTGCCGACCTGGAAGGGGATGGTCGAAGTGGTCTCCCCTGGCGCAAGCGAGCCCAGGTCGAATGCCGACGGGGAAAGAGCCATGGCCCGCCGGTAGATTTTCAGCCCGTTGGAAACGGCCGCCTGGCTGTTGATCGGAGTTCCTGTGTTGGCATCCACACCGTAGACCGAGCAGGCAAGCTGGGCCGTCAGCGAGTAACTGCCGACCGTTCCCGTGTCGTCCGTCGCCTTGTAGGTCCAGACGAAGGTGGTCGATGCCAGCGCCGTCACGGTGGAAGAGGCGGGCGCGGGGCCCGTCTGATACGACATGGCTCCCGTGCTTGCCGCGGTCGGGACGAGAGCCGAAGGGGTCGCCGGGGAGACGCTCGCTCCCGACGGTGTCGTATTGCTGGCAACGAGCGTGACGGTCACGGTGTCATCGACGAACACCGGATTGGGCGAGATCGTCAGGCTGGCGATCAGGTTTCCGGGCGTCTGGACATCGAAATAGTTCACGGCGAGGAGCTGGTCGCGCGTCGTACTGTTGCTGTCAGGGTCGGTTTCGATCTCGACACTCCAGCGCGTCAGCGCAGCTCCGGCCGGAAGCGTATAGACGTAATCCACCCATCCCTTCGAGGTCGCGGTCAGGCGGTTCGACACATCGGTCCATCCGGCCGGGGCCGGCGAGGTGTTGGGAATCGTCGAGCTGTACAGCCTGAACCTGTATCCCGTGGAATACGGCGGCAGGCCGAACGCACGGATCTTCACATCCTGACCACGGTTGAACGCATACTGTTCGGTGGAGAAATCCGTCTCCCGGGAGAGCTGGATACCGATCGATCCGATCGTCCACCGGTCGTTTGGGGACGCAGGCACGAGAATCGTCACCGATGCCGGAACGTTGGCATCGTAGGCCCGCATGCCGAACGTCAGCGTTGCAAGGCCCTCGGGGGAATCGAAGTCCACGTCCACCATGAACGTGATCGTCGCCACGGCATTGTTCCCGGGAATCGACGCGGGCAGGACCGAAGGCGTGGCAATCGCCTGCGTATAGGAGCCCAGCGTGAACGACAGGCTGGCGGTCGTCAGCATGGCCGTTGCCTGCCCCGAGTTCCGCACCCGCGCCTCGACCTCGATGTTCTTCTGGTTCCGGTAGACCAGGGTCGGGGTTGCCGTCAGCGAGATCAGGGAAAGGCTCGGCGGCGTCTGGATCACGCAGACGTTGCTCGTCGCCGTCGCGCTCCGGATGGCAAGATCCGCGTTCGCGTCGACACCGAAGGCAACATCCGATGCAACGAAGGTGCCCGCGCTCGTCGCCCGCCACATCCAGGTGAATGTCGCCGATGTATACCCCAGAATATCCTGGGAATCCGGCGTCGGCCCGGCCGTCAGCGTGGCGATCCCCGTGCCGGAACTGGCCAGCACGCCCGGATACGCGTCCCGGATGCGTGCGCCGCCGACGTTCGAACAGGACATGACTGCCTGGAACGGCTGCCCGACGGACACGGTCAGGGGCAGGGAAAGCGATGCCGTGAGGCTCGCCCCGTTCACGACGTCGAAGGACGTCTGACAGGAAACGATGGTGTTGAGCGGGTTCGTGACGCGGATCGTCCACTGGCCGAAGGGGGACGTGGGGCCGATGGCATACTGGTGGGCAAGGGTGCCGGAGGCCAGGGCCGTCAGCGGCGGATTCGAGGAGGCCACCTCGGTGCCGGACGGGTCATACCACCGGACGACGAAATCCTTGAACGGAGCGAGGTTTTCCCCCTTCGCATAGATCATCGTCGAACCGACGCTGGGGCGGTTGAAGCTGGTCGACGGATACAGGCCGGCCGCGTCCTTGTAGCTTTTCACGACCTCGGCCATGATCGTCCAGGTGGCCGGCAGCAGGGCCCGTTCATAGAATTTCGCATCGCCCATGTTGCCGTCGAGCCAGTCGATACGCGCATCGACCGAGGAGGTCCCCGTTGCCGAAAGCGGCGAGATATCCACGCCATACTGAACCGTGAGAGACTGGCCTCCCAGAACCGTGACCGGGAATGGCGTGACGGGATACACGGCGTCATAGGTGCCAAGCGTGAAATAGGGAAGCAGGGTCGAACTCGTCCAGGAAGCCGGAGCTTCCTTGATGTTCTGGACGTTCAGAAACACCGGAATCCCTGTCTGGCCGCGATAAACCGTCGACGAGGCCGTGATCGACACGAGAACGAGATCGGAAGGCGACTGGATCGTCCAGGCATCCTTCACGACCGCCCCTGCGGCATTTGCCGGCTTGCCGGAAAACGCATTCGTTCCCGAGGCGGTCGCGTCGATCGTCGAGATGCCCGAGGGGCTGTTCGACAGAACGTTGACCGAAATCTGGACGGTGAGACTCCCGGGGCCGGGAATGACGGTGCCGAGCGCGGGCGATATCAGGGTCTGGGTGTAAAACCCCAGGGAGAACGTCAGGCTCGCCCCGTTGAACACCAGCGGTGTTTCGCCGGTGTTCTCGAGATCGATGAAGACGGGGATACCGTTCTGGCCCTTGTTGACCGCCGTGGGTACCGTCCGGACCTCCTTGATCACCATCGTCGCCTTTTTCCGGACCAGCCAGCTTCCCGGAATCTGGGCGTCCCGATCGAAAAAGGTGCTCGGTCCGGATGTGCCGGTGGCCAGAGCCTGGATGACCGCCATGCCGACCGGAGAGGCATCGGCAACCGACACGGTGAAGGTGGCAGCTGTCGCCACCCCGGGATTGATCGTGACAGGCAACGTTGGGGACACGAGCGTGAAGGTGTAGCTCCCGAGCGAGAAGCTGAGGGTCGCATTCGTCAGCGACACCGGATTGATGTAGGTGTTCTTGAGCGTCACGCCGACGGGAATGCCGGTCTGGCCCTGGCAGACGCCGTCCGGGGTGTCGGTGGTGATCGCCTCGATGCTCAGACCGCCGCAGATGAGGCGCACTTCGTTCAGAACGGGCATGGGGCCGTTCGAATTGCGCTGGAAGATGACCTTGTACTGACAATATCGAAGATCGGAACTGGTGATCGTCGCAAAGCCACCAGCCGTAGCAGTAGCTATATTCACCCACGAATTCCAGCCGCCAAGCTCCGGGAGGGGGGTATTTCCCGTCCGGACGTAGAACAGGAGCCGGCCGGTCGCATCACCCGTGCAATCGTACTCCAACTGGACCCAGTCGGGGGTATCCAGGCGGGAGTCGAACACCTTCGAATCGAAATCGGCGACATTCGATCAGCCGCCCACCGGATTTTCGATCGTCCCGACCGTATAGTAGCCGTCGAAAGCGCGATCGCACTGAAAAAAAGAGGAGGGCGTCTGGCCCAGGCCAAGCTCGAGCGGCGTGTTCGTCAGATAGTTGGTGCCATTGTTCGCCGAAATGCCGACGGCGTTGATATCGTTCAGAATGGGATGTCCCGAGGCATTCGCCGTCGTCACGGAGCTCGGGCTCAGGTAATCGTACCGATGCGCGATATCCCCCGTCTGGTACAGGGTCGTCTGAAACACATAGGTATCGTCGGTCGGGTCGATATTCATCGAGCTCCGCCAGGTGAACACCTCCCGGTTGGCATACGTGTCGCGAAAGACACCGGGGGTATCGATGACGGTATCGTCGTTGTAGGTGAGATCGACCCAGAGCGGAGCGATCAGACCGCCCTGCCACCGGCCGTTTCCCGTGAAGGTCGCGAAGCTCTGGGCCGTAGCCCCCGCGAAGGAGCTCCAGTTGTTCGCGTTCGCCGTCGCGTTGTACAGAAGGTCGTTACTCCAGATCCACCAGTTCGGGGTGTTGGTTCCGAAAAACCAGAAGGTGCCGCCGAACAGGTTCGTGATCTGCTGTCCGCGGCAATCGTTCCGCCAGCCGGCGCTGTTCGCATATCCGCCGGCCGCATTGAAATACTCGAACTCCTCGGCCCAACTTTCGGGCGCCGTATTTCCCGGATCGGGATCTCCCGAGATGACGGCCGGTGACTCCCGATACCCGTAATTGAAGGCAAGCGGCACCGACTCGATTCCGGCTGCGAGGAGCTTTCTTGAATAGTACTGCGAATATTGGAGGGCGGCCGTCTGGGTGACGCCGTTCGAGAAGCCATAGGCCGGCTCCGGAGCCCCGGCATTACCCCAATACACATAGTAGATCCGTGAATCGCTCTTGGGCATGTTGACGAGGAAGGTCACCACCGGGTTCGCCAGGGTGCCGCCGACGACGCGCGGCACTTTGCTTCCCTGATCGTCGGCGACGCGAATCTCGGCCAACGCAGCCGGGGCCCCGGCCGGGATGTTGAAGGTGATGCGGCAGGGGGCGTTGATGCGGTCCGTGATGCCCGGCTCCCGAACCGTCACGGAGACGCGGCGAGGCCAGAAGCCCCCGCTGGCAAAGGTTTTCGGCCGGATGGAGCCCGGGTCGGTCGTGAAATCGATCATCGTCTGAAGCCGGGAGTTGTTGAAAAACGTGGAGGAGGCCGTATCGACGAACACGGGATCGGTCCGGATCATGAACCCGTTGCTGGAGCCCTTGCACTGGTCGATCTCGAGCGCATCCTGGGACTGGACCGTCGTGTAGTAGGTCATACCGCTCGCAAGATTCAGCCCGGTGAACGTGACCGTGTTCGCCATGCCCACATCGGTCCAGTCCTTGACGTCGTTTCCGCCGGGAGTCGTGCCCACGGCGACCTTGTACCGCAGCAGAGAGGCTTTCGGATGGTCCCAGTTCGCCTCGACCCGGTCGGTCAGCCAGGAATACGCGATGTCCTGCGAGGGACCGTCCCGCACCTTGATCTTGAAAAACACGGCCTCGACGCTGTTGGGGGATACATCACCACTGACCAGCTCGACATCCTGGACAACATAGTAATAAATATTGTCCGAGACCATGCGGCATCGGTATAGGTGGTCGCCGTCGTGGTGGCGATCTGGGTGTATGGACCGCCGCTGGTGGTCGCCCGGAACACCCGGTATTCCTTCAGGGCCACGGCACCGACACTGGGATTCCAGCTCAGAAACACGTCCGTGCCGTTGTCGTCCGTCCGCAGGCCGGACGGGCTGATATTCAGCTTGACGTTGTCGAAATAGAACCCGAGAGCGCCATTGGTCTTGATATCCCAGTAGAGCCGGAAGAGATACGAGGTTCCCGGGCGCAGCGTGACCGGCGTCGTCCAGTTCATCGTCTGGAAGGCGGCGGTGGGATCCTGGATCAGGCTGAGGAACGTCGTGATGATCGTCTCGTTCGGGTAGGCGGCACTGCCGTCCAGACGAAGGGTCACGGTCGTGCGATTGTTCTTGCCGCTTTTTTTGTTGGTGGAGGCCTTGTGCTGCAGATAGGCACTGGCCCGGACGAAGCCGGCCGGGGTGGTGAACTTCTGTTCGACTAGGCCGTCCCCCTGGCGGTTGTTGGTGGTCATGCCGCCGAAGATGGAACCAACCGGAGCCCCTTCCGTGGCAACCCAGGAGAAGGCTTCGAGAGGAAACCCGCGCCGCACCTGGTTGTCGATCGTCCATCCCGACCAGTCACTCAGGAACGTCCCGTTGTTGATCTGGTTGAGAGCCCAGGCCCGGCCGTGACAGAAAAGCAGGAAAACCATCAGAATCCCGATGGCTGCGAGGCGACATGATGGCAGGGTCCGCCCCCGGCCGAAGATACACGTCTTCATCCGACGTCCTCCCGACAAAGCAATACCGCAGAAGTTGAGGAAAGATCCGTTTCGGCCGGTCAGCAGAGGACAGGGTCCTCTCTCTCATTCTAACAACGGACTTCAGGTGGAAACAAGAGCCCCCGGTCACGAATCAATCGAGGCCCAGGTCTCCGATGATCTTGTACTGGTCGCCTTCCCGCAGAATACTCAGTTCGCGGCCCGGGAAGGCCTCGGCCAGCCTCTCCCGCAGGAGATCGAGCGCCTCTGCCTCAATCGCCTCACGGGCCGCCCCGGGAACCGGTTCGAAGGTCGCCAGACGCACCCGGAACACGTAGCCTTCGCCGTGGGCTGAGCCGAAGCCGGCGGTATAACCGACGCTCAGATCGAACAGGCCGTCGGCATCCCGCGTGCTTCCCTCGCCGTGCGCCGGCCGGTGGGGCTTCCGGGAAAAACGGCTGCCATGACGCTTTTCGAGCTCCGCGTCGGCCTGATCGAACGCCTCGCGCAGCTTCGCCTCCCAGGCTTCGACTCTGGCAAGGCTCATGGGGCTTCTATTTTTACAACTATTTTCCGGACGGGGCCGGGATTCCCGTCCAACGCCATGCCTGGCATGTGGGCGTCTTCCGGAAAGAGGATGACGGCCATCTCCGGGGCGAGCGTGAAGAATTCGCCCTCTCCCGAAAGCACCGACAGGTCGCGGGCGTCATCATGGGACTCGAGGCGCATTTCCCCGAGACGGCCGAAGCCGAACCGCTCGCGGCCCGAGGCGACGAGCTGGACGTCGACATACCGGCGGTGCGCTTCCCAGAAGCCTTCGCCGGGCCGTTTCGTCGTGTAATCCGACACCGTGACGAAGAGACGCTCCCCGTCGATCTCATGGCGGCCCACGGCCAGCGATGCAAGATCACGGGCGCCGAGCCACGCCCGGGCCCGCGCCAGGGCCGGCAGACACCCGTCGTAACGGGCCAGGGATTGCAGTCCGGTGACGATCATGGCATACTCCTTCGCATGAGGTCAGTATGCCCGAACACGCCCGGCTCCGCAACAGAGAGAACGCGGATTGCGGCGGGTTCAGCCCCATTTCCCCCGGCTGATGGTTTTGTTTTCCCCGCATGCCGGGTATGGCTGGGCGCTGGAGGACATCGGCAAACATGCCGATACAGGAAAGGAGAGTTCTTTTCGGAATGACCACCAGGAAGGAGAAGCTCGTGATGAAAGCAGAGATCGTTTCGGCCCCTCATCAGCGCGAATGCAAGGCCTGTTCCCGGTTCACCATCCTGAAAACTCCGTGCAGGTCAGAGGCCTGCATCTACCGCCAGAGAGAAGCCCAGAGCGCCCGGTAAACCAGCCGGGCGCCATTTTTTTCGCCCCATGGTAGAATGCTGCTGCCATGGCGAAACACAATGACGTGACGTCGGTCCTGCCGCTCATCATCGGCGGGGCCTACATCCTTGCCCAGTTGTATCTCGGCGCGGCCCGGGAAGCGCGCACCCCGCAGCCTTCCGCCGGCCCGTCCGTTGCCGTCGAGTATCCGCCGTCCCGCGACGACGGCCCCTACACCCTCGACCGGGAAGGCCGCACGCCGCTGCATCTGGCGGCCAGGCTGGGCCTGCTCGATCTGATGGAAGTGTATCTGCTGCGCGGCGACATGGTCGATGCCACCGATCGGGATGGAAACACGCCCCTTCTGCTTGCGGCGGCAAAAGGCCATGAAAAAGCTGTTCTGATGCTGCTTTCGAAAGGTGCCCAGATCGATGCCCGCAACCGGGGCCGGCGCACCCCGTTTCTCGCCGCCCTTTTCGGAGGCCACGGCAAGGTCGCGATCATCCTGGCCAATGCCGGAGCGGATCTGAAAGCTGTCGACGGGGCGGGCTGGACGGCGCTGCACTGCGCGGCCGAAAGCGGTCTCGAGGAGTGGGTGAAACGCCTGCTGATCCTGCGGTTCGACCCGAACGCCCTGCGCGTTCAGGAGTGGACCCCGCTCCACGTGGCCATCTACAAGCAGCACCCCGGCTGCGTCCGGTATCTTCTCGAGGCGGGCGCGAATCCGGCCCTGGTCATGGGATACGGCCACTCGGCCCTGGATATGGCCCGCAACAGCCCGAACCCCCGCATACGCGAGGAGATCGGCCGGATCCGCGAGATGCCGCGCGGCAAACCCGCCTGGATGACCCCGCCGGCCGAGCAGGAGACGCTCCCGCCGGAAGCGCCGGAACGCCCTCGCTGACCCTTTCCGTCAGAAGCGTTCGGCGAGCAGTCTCGTCAGAAGCCCGAAAAAGCGGCCGACGCTCGGCACGTTCAGCCGTTCGCGCGGCGTGTGGGCGTTCTCGATCGTCGGGCCGAACGACACCATCTCCATGCCGGGCACCCGCTCGGCGATCGCGCCGCACTCGAGACCGGCATGCACGACGTTCAGCTTCATCGCGGAGCCGGTGACGGCGCGGTACAGGTCGCACACCTTCTTCACGAGCGGCGCATCGGGGCTCGTCTGCCACGGTGGATACGGCACGCCCGCCTCGCAGGTACCGCCATGACGGGCCGCCAACCGGGCGATCGTCTCGCCCAGGGCGGCGATCGCGGGCGGTTTCGAGCTCTGGAGGTGGGAAATCAGCGTCACGGATTCGGTCGCGGTCGTGATGACGCCGGGATTCATCGACGTCTCGACCAGCCCGGGGAACTGGCTGCTCATCTGCTGGATGCCGCTGGGCAGCTCGAGGATGAACTCCGTGAATTTGCGGGTCTCATCGACCGACAGCGCGTCGGGCTGCCGGCCGAGAATCGGAACGACCCGCAGCTCGATGCCGGGGTCGGCGGCGCCGTATTCGCGCCGCAGCCGTTTCTGGAGCGCCGGCAGCATCTCGGCCAGGAACGGCAGATGCTTCGTCGGGATGACGAGGTCGAGCAGGACGTCGCGGGGGATCGTGGTGTCGATGCTGCCGCCACGGATCGCGATCAGCCGCAACGGAACGACCGAGGCGACGGTGCGCAGGAGCTGGCCCGCCAGCCGGATCGCATTCGCCCGGCCTCGATGGATGTCGACGCCGGAATGGCCGCCCTGGAGCGAGCCGATCGTGACCCGTAGCGCCTGCACATCCGAACCGCCGGCCGGTTTGCGCGGCCACGGCAGCACGGCCGTGTCGGCACGGCCGCCGGCGCAGCCGATGTTCAGCTCGCCATCCGTCTCGCTGTCGAGATTGATCAGCCGCCGGCCCTCGAAAAAGGTCGGCGTCAGGCCATACACACCCGTGAAGTTCCCCTCCTCGTCGACGGTGAACAGCAGCTCGAGCCGCCCATGCTCGGCAGCAGCGCCGCGCATCAGGGCGAGCAGCGCCGCGACACCGATGCCGTTGTCGGCCCCCAGCGTCGTACCGTTCGCGCTCACCCACTCCCCCGACACGCCCGGCACGATCGGATCCCGCTCGAAATCGTGACGGCTCTCGGGAACGCGGTCGCACACCATGTCGAGATGCGCATGACAGACCGTGACCGGCTCTTTTTCGCGACCCCGGGTTGCAGGAACCCTGACCAGCAGATTGCCGACGGCATCGACCGTGGCTGGAAGGCCCAACCGGTCCGCCTCGGCTTTCAGCATATCGCGAATGCCCGCCTCCCGGCCTGAGCCGCGCGGGACGGCGCTGATTTCCCAGAATGCCCGCCAAACTTCTGCCCCGGGGCCGTTTCGGAGGGTTTCCGGCACGTCCGCCGCCCGGGCAGTATCCCAGGAAAAAGCGCAGAAGCCGAATGTCATCATATATATAAACAGAACGATATTTTTCATCTTCCCTCTCCGGGTGAATTGGTTCACGGGCACTCGCCGGTGGCGGCAACAAGTCCATGGTACATCAGGGTCGGGGTTGACGCGACAAGAATCCGGCCGGCAGGTATAATGGTACAATACTCTCGATGAATGGGGGAGAATTCATGCAGCTTCGCAACAACGTCCTGGTGATCGTTCTGTGTATTCTGACGATGCTGGTGCCGCCGGCCGGATTTGCCGGCACGCCGGCGGCCCAGGCCCCCGAAGCGCGGGGCGGATACGGCGTCCAGTACACCCTCGACGGCGTTCTCGAGCTTCAGGAGGGCGTGGTGACGCTGCACACCGGCGACGGACGGGTGTTCACCCTGCTGGTCAATCCGAAGAAGGTCGCCTCGTGGGTCGGGCGCACCGTCCGGGTCGAGGGCCTCGCCCGCCAGGCCGATGATCTCGACCGCTGGAAGGTGAAAAAGATCACCCCCGTTCCGCCCGATCCCGACACGAAGATCGAGCTGCCTCCCTACAAGTCGTTCCAGAAGCCCCCGGCCCTCATCGGCCGCAAGGGCGATACGTTCCAGGTGGCGAACGTCCGGTGGGACATCGCCCCCGGCGGAACCGGGAAAGCCGACGAGGAGCCGGCCTACGGCTGGCGCACGGCGACGATCCGGCCCGACCGCGTGAAGAACGTGTATTTCGTGAAGAAGCCCTTCCCGCCCGAATGGATCGCCGCCCACTCGCTGATGGTGTTCACCTTCGACAAGGGCGGCATGGTCGACGAGACCGGCCGTGAATCGAGCGGCCTGGTGCTGACGATCGAGGCCTACCAGCGCACCAACCAGAAATACGGCCTGGTGGAAGGCATGAAGCGCCGGTTCGGCGTCGTCTGGCTGCTGACGACCTGGGACAATTACCTCGAGCAAAGCTGTCATTACGGCAAAGGCAAGCTGCACCTGTATCCCGTGCGGCTGACCGGCGACCAGAAGAAGCAACTGGCGCGCGAGGCGATCGAACAGGCCGTGGTAAACCGCGAAGGCGAGTTCTACCACACGATCACGAACAACTGCACGAACAACCTCGTCATCCTGCTGAACCGCGTCCTCGAGCCGGCCCGGCGCATCAAACTGTGGGCGCTGCCGAGCTTCATCTACAACTTCCGCGCCACGATGCCGGTCTGGGTCCCGCCGATGCTGACCAAGCGCGGCCTGCTCGGTCCCGAACTGCCGGTGGTCGACACCACGACCTGGAAGGCCCCCTGGGCTCAAAACCCCGACACCTACAAGCCCTGACCAGAAAAGCATCCAGCGGGCGCCGGTTCGAAGCCGGCGCCCGCTTCCCATGAGGATCTATTTTGATGAATATATTCAACTCACCTCTCCGCCGAGGCGCTCCTCTGTTCATTCTCGCCGCCCTCTTCACGGGCATCTCCGCGTCGTGCCCGGCCATGCCGGCGGTCCCCGGAACGCCCGGCGCCGCCGGCCCGGATCTCGTCTATCGCGCCGAGGACCTCGAGTTCCGTCCGGAACGGGCCGCCCGCGTGATCGGCGATGCCGATGTCGAGGCGATGCTCGCGAAGCTGCTCGGCGACAAGGCGTTCCTGCTTCCGCTGCTGCAGCTCGACCGGGCCGATCGGCGGGAGAAGCTGCGAAACGTCCTCCAGATCGCCGAGACCGTGAAAGCGCTCGACCTGGGGAATCTCGACGCGATCGAAAACGTCCTCCGGGTCGATGCCCTGACGGACGTCTGGCGCGGCATCCAGGGGCTGCGAGGAAAAGCGGTTTCCGAGTCCCAGCTCGAAGGGCTGCGCCGGGCCGTCGAAACCTACGGCACCCTGGCGGATCTCGCCCGCCGGTTCGGCAACACCCCGAAGCGCGGCCGGTATGCCTTTCTGCTCGCCACGGCCCGCGAGGAGCTCGCCCGGCGGATCAAGGATCCCGAAAAAGTGCGGCTACTCAAACAGCTCATCCGGGAGGATCTCCTCGAAGCCCTCGCCTCGCTCGGCTCGAAGCCGGCCGGCGAGTCCGGTGAAAAACCCGATGAAGAGCCGCTTCCGGCAACCCGCGAGGATATCGAGGAGAAGCTCAAGACCCTCGACGAGGAGTTCGGGGGCATCTCCCCCCTCCGCGCCCCCGGCGGCAAAGGCGTCACGACCACTTCGGCGATGGGCATGCGCCGCCATCCGAAAACCGGCCGCATGCGGTACCACTCCGGCATCGACCTGGCCGGAGCGGGCTGCGACGGCTGGAAGGTCGCCGCGATCGGACCCGGCCGTGTCGTTTCCAGCGGCTGGAATGGCGGCTACGGCTACATGGTCGTCCTGCGTCACGATCTCGACGCCGGCCTCGTCTACTCGCGATACGGCCATCTGCGGCGCGAGGGGCGTCTCCCTCCCGGCACCGTCGTCGGCCGGGGCGATCCCATCGGCCTGTGCAACAACACGGGGGTCTCGACCGGCCCCCATCTGCATTTCGAGATCCGGCGGCACGCCGAGTCCGGCCGCCCCGTCGATCCCCGCCCGTTCCTCTCGGAATCGGCCGATGCTCTCCTCGCGGACTGAGAATTTCATATCATGAACAATACTATATACACCCACACCATGGCGCTCGGCCTGATTTTCTGCGTCTCGACGGCAGCGGCCGACGCGGGCATCGGCTCGGATCTCGCCAGGAAACTCGAGACGCTCCGGGCCGCCCGCGCCGCTCGCACGGCCTCCGCCCCGGCGCCGCTCCGGCCTCCCAGCGTCCCGTTACCGCCCGCGGCCGTCACGGCCGCCACCCCGGCCGTGGCGACGGCCACGGATGCCGAACCCGATCTGGCCGATCCTGACGGCGTACTGTCGGGCCTCTCGACCCGGCGGCCGGCCGACGCGATTGACTGGCAGCCGCTGACGGCACTTCCGGCAGCCCCGGACGGCATCGAGGAAACCCTCCAGGCCCCCGGCCTCGTCGTTTCGGCGGACGGCACACCGTATCTCCTCGAACCGCACGAGCGGCGCATCTCGCTGCTCGACCCGGCAACCGGCCGTCTGAGCCTGTCTGCCCGCGACACCGTTCCCGGCCTCATCGAGATCGCCGATGCCGCCGTGCTCGCCGACGGCGGTCTCGCCCTGGCCGACAACCGCCGCCAGGCCGTGCATCTATTCCGGTCGTTCCGGCACGCGGCAACGGTCGGCCTGATCGGGGAACGGCGCCTGTTCCGGTTTATCCGGCACGTGTTTCCCCTTCCCGGCGGCAGGTTCGGCGTGACCGATTCGGGAGCCAACCGCAGCTTCCTGTTCAGCGCCGGCGGCGACCTCGTGGCGGAACTGCCAGGCACCGTCGAGCCCGTCTGGCTGGCAGGCTCCCTCGTCCGCCTGGTATCCGACGACCACCAGGTGCGCGCCCTAGCCGTCGATCCCTCCACGGGCCGCGAAACATCGCTGTTCACCTACGCGCCGCCCCCCGGCCAGATTCCGCTCGATGCGCGCGTCATCGGCACCGCCGCCGGCGGGAGCGAGCTCGCCGTCCTCGTCTCGGAAGGGGCCGGCGACGCCGATCATCCCGCCTGGAGCCGCGTTCTGCGGTATCGGGCCGGCGCCCTCCGCACTGCCTCGGTTCTGCCCGACCTCTCGTTCGACCTGTCCGGCAAGCGCTCCTGTATCCTGACCGACCGGGGCGGTCAGGCGCTGCTCATCGCCCTGCGCGCCTCCACGGCCGGCACCGGCCTGTTCGCCGCCCGTCTTCCCTGACGGCAACCCGCCTCGCCCCGAGTGGCGCAACGACAAGCCGGGCGCATCGCGATGCGCCCCTACAAGTCATTGAATCGGCTCCGCTCTCGTAGGGGCGGATCGTGACCCGGCGGCAAGAAACGCCCGTCAGTCGACGGTGATCGACTTGCTCACGTTCTTGGGCACGTCGGGGTGCACCCCGTGGCCCTCGATCTCGAGGCGGTTGAGCATCTCCATTTTATGCAGGCTCATATGGAACGCGAGCATCTGCAGCACGACGGTCGCCGAGAATATCGTCATCAGCGGGTTTCCGGTGCGGGGCAGGGTTATATATCCATGCTTATACTTATCCGACCCCGCGGGTGCGATGGAAACGGCCTCGCGCAGCCGGTCGTCATCCTCGGCGATCATGAATACGTCGGCGCCGCGGATCTTGTGAGTGTTGATCTGGGAGATCGTGAGGTTCACGTCGAGGTCCGCCGGGCCGGTGATGAACAGCAGCGGGTAGTTGCCGTACATGCTGCCGAAAAAGTCGTGGCCGGCGAACACCTCGCGGAACAGCCGCTCCTCGACGGGGCTGCCCAGCTTCGGCGCCTTGTCCTCGAACGCGTAGGCGGCGACCGAGTCGAACATTCGGTGGATGGCGCGGTTGTCGAGCGCACGGCCGGCGGGGTCGTCGATGATGCGGTACAGCGCCTTGCCGAACGTCTCGAGCAGGCTGCGCACGCTTCCCATGCCGAACACGGTATTGATGCCGAGAATCGTGTTCGGCCCGTGTTTGAACTCGGACGCCTCGAAGCCCTCGGTGTGGTTGAGCACGATCTCGCGGATCTTGAGCGCGCCCTCCTTGGCGATGCCGAGCATCCGGGTCGCGAGAATGTGCATGCTGGGCGCCTGGTGAATCTCCTGCGCCACCAGCTCGGTTTCGCGTGAGGTCGTCTTGAGGGTGCGGTCGATCAGGGCGGGAATCCGCTCCAGCATCTCGCGCCAGTCGACGGCCTCGGTCTCGGCCTTCTTCCCGGTAGCGCGCTTCCCACGGGCCTGGGCCGGTTTCTTTCCCTGCCGGTGCTCGTGCAGCCGCACGGCGAGGATCAGCAGCACCATCAACTGATTGATGAAGCTCTTGGTGGCCGGAACGGCGATCTCGGGGCCGCAGAAGAGCGGCATGCAGAGATCAGACTTTTCCTGGCCCAGGGTCGAGTTGGTGTTGTTGAGGATGCACACCTTCTTCACGGTCGGGTACTGCTGCTCGACCAGGTTGAACACGTCGATCAGATCCTTCGTCTCACCGCTCTGGCTGATGCCGATGATGAGGTCGTTCGGCCGCAGCGACCGGGTGCACTGGGCCCGGAACTCGCCCGGCAGCAACGGGATGACGGGCAGGCCGCAGATCTCGTTGAAGAAGATCGGGGCCGTTTTGGCGGCATGGAACGAGCTTCCGCAGGCGAGGATGTAGATCGTGCCGCCTTTGTCGGCCGCAGCCGTGACAAGCCGCAGGAAGGCGCGGATGCGCCGGCCGACGTCGTCGATATCCTCGAGGTCGAAGGTCGCGTCGATCATCTTCAGCAGCAGCGGCAGATTGCGCCGGCCGGGGCCGCCGATGTCGCGCAGCTCCTCGAGCAGACTGCCGTAGGAGGAGTCGAACTGGTGATCGTACTCGGCCGGCGGATCGGCCTCGACGAGCCGGTTCAGCTTGGCGAGCTCGGCCGAGTCGAGCAGCTGGCGGGCCTTTTCCTGGAACGCGACCGCGTCGGTGACCTCGGCGAGACGGGAAACGGCGATCTTCAGCTTCTCGAGCACCGCCGCCTCGTCCTTGCGCTCGCGCACGCGGCGGGTCATCGCGTTTCCGCCGGTGAACAACGTCAGCAGGCGGCGCGTGGTCTGCACCTGGTGGAAGATCTCCTGCTCCATGAAATACTTGAACTGCGGCTGCAGCCGGGTCTCCTCGACCTTGAGCAGGCTGCGCTGGGAAGCGCGCTTGAGCTTGCGGCCGGAGCGCAGATCGTAGAGCACCGGCTCGGCGCCCGGGCCGAACACGGCGAACTCGTTCTCGCGGATCGGCACGAGAATGCGCGTCATCTGCAGCACCGAGGCGAGATCCGACGAGGCGAGCGTGAAATCGCCGCCGTCGGGATCGTGGCCGCGGCCGATGTACAAGCTGCTGCCGGCCTTGATCGCGACCATGATGCGGCTGACGGGATCGACCACGATCGAGGCGAACGAGCCGGTCACCTGCTTCGCGGCCTGCAAAACCGCCGCCCGCAGCGCCGCTTCCCGCACCGCGCGGTCGTCGGCATTCTTGTACTGGAGCTCCCTGGCGAAAAAGTGCTCGATCGTGTGGACGAGCATCTCGCCGTCGTTGTCGCTCTTGACCTCGTGGCCCTCGCGACGCAGCCATTCTTTGAGGCGCTCGCAGTTCGTGATGTTGCCGTTGTGGGCGCCGTAGAAGTGCAGCTTGCACCGCATCTCGTGCGGCTGCGCGTTCTCCTTCGTCACGGCCCCGAATGTGGCCCACCGCACCTGGCCGCAAAACAGCAGCCCCGACAGCTTGTAGATGCCAAGCCGGATCACGACGTCGCTGGGCGCGCCTACATCCTTGCGGAGAGTCGTCTCGCCCTTCTCGTTCTGGACGATCCCGCCGGTCGAGTCATATCCGCGGTATTCCAGCATCCGCAGCAGCCTGGCGGCCATGCCGCCCATCTGCTTGTGTTCATGTTCGCAACTGAGTCCGATGACGCCGCACATCCGGTGTTCCTTCCTTCTCACTTCAGGATGTGCGTGAGCATACCCCCGTCGGGGCTATTCTGCCAAGAGATTCCAAACCCAAGAGCACCGTATGAAGCCGGGAGGAAGGAGCGCCAGAGGATCGAGGAGTTCCCGTTCGTCCTCGGCTTTGACAAACCCGTGAGATTTTGCGATGGTACTTCCTGAAAAGCACGTTTGAAGGAGAGGACCATGGACAAGAAACAGGAACTCCTCGAACTCGCCGACTGCTTCATCGAAAACGAGGAGTCGCTCGCGCGGCTGTACGAGGCCTGCATCGAATTCCTGCCCGATCACGCGAATGTCTGGACGGCTCTGCTCGCGCAGGAACAGCACCACGCCGGCATGTTCCGGCAGATCCGGCGGGCCATCGAGGAAACCTCCTCAGGCTGGCACCCGGGAAAATTCTTTCCCCAGACCCTCCGGCTCATGACCGCCGATCTCGTCTCGCTGACCGCGGAAATCCGCGCGAGGAAAGTGAATCCCCGCTACGTCGTCCAGCACATGATGGACACCGAAAACTCCCTTATCGAGTCGGAACTGAGCAAGGCGTTCTCCACGACCGACCCGGTCTGCACGAGCCTTCTCGGGAAGCTTCAGGAGGAAACCCAGAACCACCGCATGATGCTGCGAAACGTGCTGACCAGGATCTGAAGCCCGTCTCCGGGCCCGTCACTCCGGTATGCCGTCGATACCGACGGCTTCGAGAGATCCGAGCACCTGGATCAGATGCGCAATCGTCTTCGGTGAGCGCAGGATGCTTCCGTGTTGCGGAGCAATGAGCGTCGGGGCAAGTTTCGCGATGCGGGTCATGGCCCCTTTCAACGCGCGCGTGCTGGGCATGACCTGACGGTGGAAGTTGATGATGTCGGGAAGCGGGCAATCGGCGGCCGGCTTTCCGTTCGGGCAGTGGGTGTGATCCGTGCAGGTGAAACAGGCTTCCCCGAGCTCGAGAAAGAGATCCCACTGGGCCCGGTAGCTTCCGAACAGGTCGCTGGTGAACAGCGTGCCGGTCTGCCCATCGTATGTCACGAAGCTGCCGGAGGCATGGGCAAACGGGGTATCGATGAAGGTCAGGCGGCGTTTTCCGAGAGAGAGCCCCGGAAGCCCGTCGATGTCGACGAATTTGGGGTGGTAGGATTTTTCGACATAATGTCGGATGAAGACGTTGTTGATCGCCTTCGAGTAGATACGCAACTCGGGATTGGTGCACAGATCGAGGAAGTTCGGCAGCGAGCCGCACAGATCGGGATCGGGATGCTGGTAGATCAGCGCCGTGATCTCACCGGGATGCACCCCGGCCTGGAGGATCTTCATCATGACCCCGGCAAAATCGGGCCGGCTTCCGCCGTCGATCACGGCGATGCCGGACTCGCCCTTCACCAGATAGGGATTGCAGTGCAGCTTCGTGTCGGCATCGAACGTGCCGATCCACCAGATATCATCCACAACACGCACCGGCCGCCCGAATTCGATCTCGGCATTCGTGTTCATCCCTGACCCCCATCACCTGAATTTGCGTCGGAAGAGCGGGATGTATCCACCCGTCCGGTAACGAAATACGCCTTCATCGGCGCCTTGTTCTTGAGAGAAATCTCCCCTCGTTCCTCCCAGGCATATCGGGAGCGGGCCAGAGCCCAGGTCGCTTCGGAGACCTTGATCCGGCCTTTTTCCTCGGCAGATTCGAACCGTCGAGCCTGCGGCGTTCGGCGGCAACGGCATTCATCATCGTGATCACGGAGAATTCTAGGCCAACGCTCCCCTGAGTGCAATCGGAAAAAGACGCTGGCCGGGCCGGGCAGATCAGTTCCCGGACGTTCCGCTCCTGAGGCCGAAGGTGTCGAGGGTGGCGGCGAACGATGTGTAGATCTGGCGTGATTGGTGGGCGCAGAAGTTGAACGGCCGTTCCATGGCCAGATGCCGCTCGCGGACCCCGTTCAGGCGGAGAGCGATGCCGTGATGGGCCTCGAGCAGATGCCGCAGCTCCTGGAACAGAAGCTCGTTGAGGCGTCGTTTGATGCCATTTTCGAGCTGAAGCGTCTCTTCCATCCGGTCGGTGAGGGCGAACAGCAGGTTCGTCAGGATCTCGGGCTTCTCGCGGAAAAAAGCGGCTGCCTGGTCGAGGCCGATGACGATCGCGGAAACCGGCGTGGCGCAGACGACATCGGCCGTGCGGCGCATCTCGGGCGTCGCGGCTTCCAGGTTGAGCAGGACCGCGATTTCCCCGAAAATACTGCCGGGGCGGGCGATCTGCACCCGGTGATTCGGGCCGAGAACGACTTCGACGACGCCTTCGAGCAGGATGAACAGCTTGTCGCCGATCGATCCTTTGCGGCACAGGATCGAGCCTGTCGAAAACCGCTGCGTCTGTTCGGGCGTCTCGGGCGGCCGCATCACGGCGTTGTAGATGGAAGGGGAAACGCCCGGGATGCGGTTTTCCGCGGTCAGTTGGGCTGCGAGCTCGAAGGCTTTGTGGTTTCGCGCGAACTCGAGAACCGCGGCGATGGCGGGCATCGTGGCCCCGCCAAGCTGTTCGACCTCGTTGATGGCGGCCAGCAGCGCCCGGGCCGAGGTGAGCTGCAAACGCTGCAGCTCTTCTTCCTGCTGGACGAGCCGGGAAAACCGCTCGATTGCCTGGTGAAGATTGCGCGCGAGCGAGATGCATGTCTTGATGCCGACCTGCGGCACTTCGGCGAGCTTGTCCCTCAGTGACTGGCCGACGGCCGGGATGGGCATGACGCCGGATGGGTCGAGCGCGAACACCGAGTATTCCTGGGGTTTGTTGAGCAGCGCGTCGATCTCGCCGAACACCTGCCCTGGCTGATCGATGATCTCGACCAGTGTTGCCCGCGCGAGCTGGCCGGCAAGCGGCGTGTCACCTGAGGCGGCGGGAAGAAGCACTTTCGCGAACCGCCCCTGGTGCAGGCCGTAAAACTCACGACGCCGCTCCCCCTGGAAGTAGACGGGCTCCCCTGGATTGAAGGTCGCAAGGTCGTGAATGTTGTCCATCTGGAACCTCTCGAGAAAAAGCTTCTTGGGCCCTTCTGACCCTTATCCTGAATACCGGAAAAAGTTATACCACTTCACCGGGAAAAAGTTTTCGCCTTTTTTTTCATCCCTCGTCGGCTCGGTTCAGAGCACGGTGCCGCTGCCGATCGATGCCGTTCTCTGGCTGTGGTCCGATCGCTTGACCCGGGAAACAAATCAGACTATTCTCAAGGTAACGAGAGCTGGAGTCGTCGACGACCGGAATGGCCGAAACAGAGACACGCTTCGACAAAAAGAAAACGGCCACGGCAGACCCTCCACAGAGAGGAATCGCACATGGATTCTATCCATCATGTGCCCGCGCCCCTTCCCCAAGCCGCTTTTCCCTGGGGGCCCCTGGCTGAACGGTCGCATACGGGGCTCATCGTCCCGGACACCGCCCAGGCAATCTCCCTGATGGCCGATGGCATCATCGACGCCCTCTGCCGGAGCCGCCCCACGATCTGCTGGCTTCCCCCGCGCCATGCCGCAGCTCTGAGGCGGCATCTCGATCTGCGCAGCCTCGATCACCCGGCGGCGGCGGCTGACGGCCGCCTCGTCTGGATCGAATCGGAACAGCCGGGATCCCTCCCCAGGCTCCTCACCTCGGCTCTGGCCCGCCCCGGAACCGGCGTCCCGATGCTCCTCGTCCTGCACCTCTGGTCGCCCACCCACCGGAAGCCGGCCGTACTGCGCGGAATCGAGGCGGAATTGGACGGCCTCATCGTCGCGGGGCAAGTCCGGATCGCCTGTTTCCACCCGATCGCCAGCCTGTCGAAAGCGGCCCTCACGACCGCCATGGACGCCCATCGACAGGTCTGGTTCGAAGACCGGCTGCGGAACAACCCGTTCCATCTGCCGTTCCGGTCGCACCTCGGCCACAGGCGCGATGCCGAGCTGTATCAACGGCATGTGACGGCGCTTCGGGGAGGCGATTCCCCGGATACCCCACCGGGCATCGATCCCGCAACAGCCCACGAGCTGAACAACCTGCTCGCCACGATCATCGGAAACACCGAGATGCTGCAGCTCGCGGTGCCGCCGGCCTCCGCCGTCAGCGACCAGCTCCGCATGATCCACGATGCCGCGCGAAAAGCGGCGCAGATCAGCAGACAGCGGCCCTCACCGGCACCCACCGCCACGGATTCCGCTCCGGTCCCGCCACCCGCCGACCGTTCCCCGGCGCCCCCGACCCAGGAACAGCGAAAGCAGCAGATTCCGGGACGGCTGGCCGAGGCCTGGCGCGGCCAGGGCACCATTCTGCTCGTCGACGACGAGGATTCCATCCGTGTGGTCGGCCGCCAGATCCTGGAGCGTCTCGGGTTCGAGGTGCTGACGGCATGCGACGGGGCCGAAGCCGTCGAGCGGTTCGCCGCCTCCGCCAAGCCGATCCGTGCCGTGATTCTCGATCTGTTGATGCCGCGCATGAACGGGCAGCAGGCATTCGCGGAAATCCGGAACCTCAAACAGGATCAGCCGATCATCATCGCCAGCGGGCTCGGCGCAAACGAGGTCCGGGAGAGGTTTCCCCAGGACGCGTATCTGACGACCCTGCCCAAACCCTTCGGGATCATGGAGCTGATCCAGGCATTGAAACATCTGCTCGACGAGCCCGAGCGGCGCTCAGCCACGGTGGCCTGACCCGGCTAGCGACGCTGGGCCGCGATTTCCGCAATCTCGATGGCGGGGTGCCGGTACCGTCGCCGGCCCCGCGTCAGTCCCCCGAACTGGATCGCCTCGACAGGACAGAGGTTCAGGCAGGCCAGACAGCCTTCGCATCGTTCTCCCCAGACGGGCTTCCCATCAGGGCCGGCAGCGATGTTGGCCACCGGGCAGGCGCGCATGCAGAGACCGCATCGGGAGCAGGAGTTCCCGGCCCGGAACATTCTGCCGGTTTTCCGGACGGACCGCACGAATCCGGCATGGAGCGGCCCGAACAGGAACGCGCCGATGCGGGAGAGCAGACTGGGCGGGACGTCACGGCCGGCCTTCACCTCCGCCATGAAAGCGTCGATGGCCTGTTCGGCCCGGGCGATCACCGCGGCGCAGCTTTCGGCCGGCGGGGCCTGGTGCAGCGGAATGCAGTTTCCCGGATAGGTCACGGACAGGGCGGCATCGAGCCGCGCGCCCTTCGTCGCGAGAAGCGCATCGAGCTGGGCCAGGACTCCGCCCGGGCCGTTGCCGCAGGTGGCGATCGCGAAGATGCGCTCGGCCCCGATGCCGGAAGCCGTCTCGATGAACTCCTTCACCAGGCGCGGCACGCCGAACGAGTAGACCGGAAACGCGAAACCGAGGGTCGAAGCCGTGATCTCGACCGGAGTTCCGGCAACCGCGGCGATCGGCCGCACCTCTACATCGCTGCCAAGCGCCGCCGCCGCGCGTTTCGCCGCCGACAGCGAGTTGCCCGTTCCCGTGAAATACCAGATGACGTCGCCCATGCGGATCCTCCCTCGTTTCTGCCGGAGACGGCCGGTGCCGCTCCCCACGAAATCCAGAACCAGTATAGACCGGTTTTCCTTCCGGCGCATCGTGGGGTAACATGGAGAAAATCGACGGGCACGGCCCGTCCCGAGGAGGAACATCATGTTTTCCGCCGCCACCTACACCGCACGCCGGCGCGACCTGCGCGCCCGGTTCGGGAACGGGCTTCTCCTGTTTCCGGGCAACGGCGAGACGCCGATGAACTACCCGGCGAACACGTATCCGTTCCGGCAGGACAGCACGTTCCTCTACTACTGGGGCCTCGACGAGCCCGGCCTGTTCGCCCTGATCGATCTCGACCTCGACCGCGAGATCGTGTTCGGAGAGGACCGCTCGCTCGATGACGAGATCTGGATGGGCCCCTGCGCCACGCTCGCGACGCGGGCGGCGGCGGCAGGCGTGCGCGAAACCGAACCCCTTTCGGCCCTGGAAGGCCATCTCGCGGCGGCCCGGTGCGCGAAACGGCCGATCCGCTTCCTGCCTCAGTGCCGCGCCGAAACGAAACTGGCCCTGGTCCGGCATCTCGGCATCACCCCCGAGGCGCTAAACTCGTATGCCTCCGGGGAGTTCACCCGCGCCGTCGTCGATCAGCGGCTGTTCAAAAGCCCCGAAGAGGTCGCCGAGATCGAGGCCGCGCTGGAAATCAGCGGCGCGATGTATACCGAGATCCTGAAACGGCTCCGCCCCGGCATGATCGAGCAGGAACTGGTCGGCGCGATCGAGGGGGTCGTTGCTGCCGCAGGATCGCGCACGTCGTTCCCGACGATCCTCTCGATCCGCGGCGAGACGCTCCACAACCACGCCCACGCGAACCGCATGCAGGCGGGCGATCTGCTCGTGATCGATTCGGGAGCCGAGTCACCCCGGCATTACGCCAGCGACATCACCCGCACCTTCCCGGTTTCGGGCCGGTTCGACCTCGTAGAGGGCCTTCTGACGCGGCTCAGGAGAAGGCGATCGGCATGATCCGGCCGGGGATCTCGTTCCGGGAGATCCACCTCGCCGCCGCGACGGCCATCGCCGAAGGTCTGACCGGGCTGGGACTGATGCGCGGCGAGCCCGCGGCGGCGGTCGCCGTCGGCGCCCATGCCCTGTTCTTCCCGCACGGGCTGGGCCATGCTCTGGGCCTCGACGTGCACGACATGGAAGGGCTGGGCGAGAACGAAGTCGGTTACGGCGAGGAAGCGGCCCGCAGCGACCAGTTCGGCCTCGCCTATCTGCGGTTCGCGCGCAGCCTCCGGCCCGGCCACGTGATGACCGTCGAGCCGGGCGTCTACTTCATTCCCGCCCTGATCGCCGCCTGGAAGAAGGATCAGCGGCACGCGGCCTTCATCGACTACGCCGCCGTCGATCGATATGTCGGATTCGGCGGCATCCGGATCGAGGACGACGTGCTGGTCACGCCCGACGGTCACCGCGTCCTCGGCCCATCCATCCCCAAAACCGTCGCCCAGGTCGAATCCGCCCTCGCACGCTAACGCCCCGAGCAACGACCGCTTCACCACAGAGTCACAGAGGCACAGAGAAAACCGGCTCTGTGTCTCTGTGACTCTGTGGTGCGTTGATTTTCAGGATTTCATCTGCGCCATCTGTGTCATCTGCGGATCGGTTCCCAGACCGGAACCCACAAATCGTCTGTAGGGGCGGGTTTCAAACCCGCCCCTCCGCATGCATGGAGGCGCGAGGGCCACCATGGGAGACCGGTTACAGGACGGTCAAGAGCTCCTGGTATTTCGCCATCGGCCAGAAATCGGCGGCAAGGGTCTGTTCGGCCTCGTCGACGACGGAACGCAGCGCGCCGAGAGCCTTTTCCCCGTTCATCGCGAGGAATTCGGCGTGTTCGTGGGAACTCCGGTGCTCACCGGCCTTCCGGAGAACCGTCTCGAGTTCCTCGGCGCAATCGTGGACGAGGGTGAACAGCTCTTCGAACCGGCGCGCCTCGGCCTGCAGGCGCTTTGAGGTGAGCCCCGCCGCCTTCGCGGCGGCGGCGGCGCCGGCGGTCGTCGCCACCTGCCGGGTCAGGGCAGGGATGATCAGCGTGCGGGCCATGTTGACGGCGGTCTTGTACTCGATCTCCTTCGTCTTGACGTAGGTTTCGAGCTTCACTTCGACCTTCGCGTGCAGTTCGCGGGTCGAGAGGACGTGGGTCCGCTCCATCAGCTCCCCGACATCCTTTTCGAGATACACCTGGACAGCCTGGGGCGTGTTGCGGGCATTCGGCAGGCCGCGCTTCTCGGCTTCGGCATGCCACTGGCTCGAGTAGCCGTTTCCCTCGAACCGGACGCGCCGCGTTTCCCGGAAAACGTCGCGAAGAACCGTGATGGCGCGCTCCTTGATGTCGCGGGGCGTCTTGAGGGCGGACAGCCGTTTCTCGATCTGGAAGTAGCCGTAGGTGACGGCCAGGTTCAACACGGTCACGGCCTCGGAGCAGTTCTGGGAGGAGCCGACGGCGCGGAACTCGAACTTGTTGCCGGTGAAGGCGATCGGCGAGGTGCGGTTGCGGTCCGAGTAGTCGCGTGCAACCCGGGGCAGATTGCGCACCCCCATGTTGATGTGGGCCATCGTCTGCTCGTTCAGCTTGCCGATCCCGGCGATCTCGTCGACAAGCTGAGTAAGATATTCCCCAAGATAGATCGACATGATCGCGGGCGGGGCCTCGTTGGCCCCGAGGCGGTGATCGTTTCCGGCATCGGCGACGGCCGCGCGGAGAAGACCGCCGTATTTGTCGACGCCGAGCATCATCGCGCCCAGTGTGAGGAGGAAGGTGATGTTCTTGAGCGGAGAGGCGGAGGGTTCGAGATAGTTCGCCCCGGTGGAATCGCCGATCGACCAGTTCACGTGCTTCCCCGAGCCATTGACACCGGCGAACGGCTTCTCGTGCAGCAGGACGACGAACTCGTGACGCATCGCGACGTGTTTCATGATGTCCATGATCTGGAGGTTGTGATCGATCGCGAGGTTCGCCTCCTCGAACAGCGGCGCCAGCTCGAACTGGTTCGGCGAGACTTCGTTGTGCCGGGTTTTCGACGGAATGCCGCGCCGGTACAGCTCGCGGTCGAGGTCTTCCATGAACCGCAGCATCTTGCGGTGGATCGAGCCGAAGTAATGGTCCTCCATCTGCTGGCCTTTGGCCGGGGCCGCGCCGAACAGCGTCCGGCCGCAGATGCGCAGATCGGGCCGGGTTTCGTAGAGTTTTCGCGATACGACGAAGTATTCCTGCTCCGGACCGGTGTACACGATCGTCTTTTTCGCGAGGCGATTCCCCAGAACCCGCTGGAGGCGGATGTTCACGTCGTTCAGGGCGCGCATCGAGCGCAGGAACGGCGTTTTCAGATCGAGCACGTCGCCCGTCCAGGAGAGGAAGACGGACGGGATGACGAGGGTGCGGGTGTTCCCGGTTTCCTGGAGGAATGCCGGCGAGGTCGGGTCCCAGGCGGTGTAGCCGCGCGCCTCGAACGTCGAGCGGATGCCGCCGGACGGAAAGGAAGAGGCATCAGGCTCGGACTGGATCAACTGCTTGGCCGAAAACCGCTCGATCAACTCCCCGTTCTCCCCGTAGCTGATGAAGGCATCATGCTTTTCGGCGGTTCCACCGCGCTGAGGCTGAAACCAGTGGGTGAAATGCGTGGCGCCGTTCCCGATCGCCCACTCCTTCATCGCATGCGCCACCTCGTCGGCGATCGACTCGTCGAGCGGCGTGCCGCTCTGAATGGTCGCCTGAAGCTTCTCGTAGGCTGCGCGGTTGAGCTTCTCGCGCATGACATTCCGGTTGAAGGTCAGCTCGCCGAAAATCCTGTTGATGTCTGACATGGGAATCTCCTGAGGTGCGGGATGTGGAGCGGATCGATGATCCGATTCTACGCTCGGATCAAGATTCGTCAAGCTCAAAAGGTGGATTTTGCAGAAAATGTATGAAAATTGCCCGCTCAATTTTGAAAAATGTGCTTTCTGGGAACAGCCGCGACGGGTGAATTTCTTCCCGCGCCACGCCTTCGGCCTCGGTACACCCGGTTTTCCCGTTTACAGGAGGGGTGGGTCGGCATGGTAAAATTGAAAAATCCTGTTCGAAGAGCATGACCGTAATTCAACCGGAGGTTGATTTCATGAAGAAACATCCCCGTCTGTTCGCCCTTCTGCTTGTTGCCCTTCTGGTCGCCCTGGTCAGCCAGGCGCAGGCCGCGAAGCCCGTTGCCGCTCCTGCCGCGAGCGTCGAGGAGTGTTTCGACAAGATGACGGCCGAGTTCGACCAGAAGGCGCTGGTGCGCTTCCTGCCCGAGAACGTCACGGCCTGGTATGCCCGCTGGTATCTGATGGAAAATGCCCGCGACTCGATCGACACGACGTATTTCATCGTCGAGCCCGACATCTTCGGCAAGAGCATGCTCGGCATGCTGCTCAAGAAAGCCCGTGAAGGCATCGAGATCCGCCTCATGGTCGATGCCCGCGGCACCAAGGGGCTGGCCCGCAAATTCTTCGGTCAGGACATCCTCCAGGAGCTGGGCAAGTTCAAGAATGTGCAGATCCGCGTCTACAACCCGGTCAGCTCGAAGCTGCTGGCCGCGTTCGAGGATATCCGCAAGATCACGGCGAGCAACCACGACAAGATCCTGCTCGTGGACGGAGAGTATCTGGTCACCGGCGGCCGCAACATCTCGATGAACTACTTCGTCGATCCGCGCGACGTTCCGACCGTGTATCGCGACACCGACGTCGTCATCCGCAGCAAACTCGTCTCGAAGCAGGCTCGGGAAGCCTTTGAATCCGAGTTCAAGGGCGGCAGCAACTTCGCCATCGCCGGCGACGCCCTCGGAAACGTCGACGACATGCACCGCCACCTCGACATCGCCTACCAGGCCATGCGCCGGTTCATGCTCGGCGGCGGCTTCTTCGAGCTGAAGAATCCCGAAAAGTTCTCCTCCGAGACCCGCTCGCTCGTCGGCGCCTGCAACGCCGAGCTGAAGCAGTATCCGCATCTGGTCGGGTATTCGTCGTTCCGGCTGTTCCAGGGCGAGCATGCCTGGCCCGTTCGGCTGCTCGACAAACACTCCCGCACCGGTTTCAAGAACGAGATCACCTTCAACCTGACCTCGCTGATGGATTCGGCGAAGAGCGAGATCATCATTCAGAATCCCTACGTCGTTCTGACCCCCGAGGCCGAGTCCGCCCTCCAGCGCGCCAACGACCGCGGCGTGAAGATCATCATCCAGACCAACTCCCCGATGAGCTCCGACAGCCTGCTCACCCAGGCGATGTTCCTGGGCGACTGGCGCCAGATCCTCAAGAAGATGCCGAACGTCCAGATCTTCGCCTACAAGCTGCAAAACAAGCTGCACTCGAAGGTGTTCGTGTTCGACCGGTCCGTCGCCGTCGTCGGCACGTATAACATGGACTATGTAAGCGAGCAGATCAACTCCGAGGAAGTCGCCGTCATCAAGTCGAAGCCCTTCGCGACCCAGGTCGCCAAGCGCATCGAGGAAGACATGCGCAACTCGCACCAGTATCAGATCGAAGTCCAGGCTGACGGTTCGGTCAAGACCCTGTTCGGCCCCGAAAGCCACTCGGATCCGAAGGTGCTCGACCGGCTCAAGCTCCTGATGAAGCTGAACTGGCTGCGCCCCCTGATCTGATCGTTCCGGTTCATTTCCCGACCGCCCCGGCCCCAACAGGCCGGGGTGGTCTGCGTTCAGCCGGGGTTCATTCCGGCTTTGTGGCGGTAGCCCAGCACCATGCCGTGCTTTTTGAAGAGTTCCCGTCGGAAGAGCGGGTTGTAGGAAAAGTAGGTGATCACGCTCCAGAGATCCTTCATGTTGGTCTTGAAGTCGAAAGCCCGGCGCAGGATCGTGAACGGGTTGTTGAACCGCCGCCGCATCCAGAAGCAGGCCTCGGTCAGCTCATCGGGAGTCATCCGGGCAGGCCGGAAGACGCAGTCCCCGAAATGATACCGGTCGTCGAGCCACCATTTGTCGTACAGAAGCCGTCCCTGGGCCTGCATCTCCTCGTAGAGCGGCGTTCCCGGATACGGGCTGAGGATGTTGAAGGCGGCGAAGCAGAACTTCTGGTCGATGGCCCACTGGACGGTCCGGCGGATCGAGGCCGGGTCGTCATGGTCGTAGCCGATCAGAAACGCGGCCCAGAGCTGGAATCCGATCTCCCTGATCTTCTGGATCGCCGGCTCGTATCCCTCGAGCTGAAGATTGCAGTTTTTCCCCATCAGGTGAAGGTTTTCGGGGCTCACGGACTCGAATCCGACCACCAGACCGGCACAGCCGCTCCGTTTCATCAGGTCCATCAGCTCGGGATCCTCGGTGAAGTTCAGGCTTGCCTGCCCGACCCACCGGCGCCGGAGGGGAATCAGCAGGCGGAACAGCTCCTTCGCAGCATCTATATCGCCAATGATATTATCATCGACGAAAAACAGGAAGGGGTTGGGCTGTTCGGCCAGCTCGGCGGCCACCTCGGCCGGGGGGCGATGGCAGTGAGAGCGCTTGTACAGCGTGCCGGTGGCGCAGAACCGGCAGTGGTTGAGACAGCCGCGGCTGAACTGGGTCAGCCGAAGAGGCAGGTAGCTCTTTCCCGCGAACAGGTCCCAGCGCGTCCTGAGCCCTTCCAGCTTCGGAGGGAAGAATCCCTGGTAGACCGGCTTCAACCGGCCGGCAGCGGCATCGGCCACGAGGTGCGGGAAGACCCCCTCGGCATCGCCGATCATGATCGCATCGGCATGGGCAGCCGCCTCCCCGGGAATCATCGAAACGTGGAAGCCACCCATGACCACGCGCACGCCGCGCGCCCGGAACCGCGCGGCGATTTCGTACGAGCGGCGGGCCGTGTAGATCTCGACGTTCAGGCAGACCAGGTCGGTGGGCTCCTCGTAGGGAATCTTCTCGAACCGGTCATCATAGAGGACGCACTCGACGTCGGCAGGCAGCTGCCCGGCCAGCACCCCGAAGGTCAGCGGCTCCATCCGCCCGCGGTCGTGATACGGCCTGCCGCGCACCAGTCCCATGTTCGGCTTGATGAACGTGACCTTCATGGCGTATTTCCTTCGAGGAGATCGGGCGAGGAAAATCCCAGCCGGAGGCCCGTTTTCCCGCGGATATCGAGGCGGGAAACGAGGTTTCCGGCCAGGTATATCAGCGCCCGGAAAGGGTCTGCCAGGTTCGCCTGCAGATCGCAGCTCCGGCGCATTATACTTCCCAGACTATGGAACCGACGCCGGGCCTCGGCGATCCCGGCTGCCAGCTCGTCCACGGACATGCCCCGGGGAATGAAGGCAGGGCGTTCCCAGCGGAACCCGGGGGTCAGCCACCAGCGAGGGTGAAGCAGGCGGCCCTGCCGGAGCAGGCTGTCGTAGACGCGGGTTCCGGGGAAGGGATACAGCATGTTGAAGTTGGCGAGAAACAGCCGCCGGTCCAGGGCGAACTCGACGGTTTCACGCATCGATGCGGGCGTGTCGTCGTCGTAGCCGAAAACGAACGTCGCATAGACGAGAATCCCCCGCGCCCGGTACTCGTCCAGAAGCTTTTCCAGGCGGCCCAGGGCCAGGCTCCAGTCCTTGTTCATGCGCCGGAGGTTCGCCGGGGACAGCGACTCGATCCCGATGATGACGGCGAAACAACCACTGGCCGCCATCTCGTCGAGAAACCCCGGTTCGGCCGCCGAAGAAAGGCTGGTCTGGCTGACCCAGCGCAGCCCCAGGGGACGTATACCTTGAAACAGACGGCGCGCATGCGCCGGGGAAGCGGCGATGTTGTCATCCGCGAAGAAGACGAACCGTCGCTGCATGCGTTCCAGCTCATCGACCAGTTCGGGGATCGGGCGAAAGCGCACGTCGTTCCCGTAGAACCGGCGAACGGAACAGAAATCGCAGTCGAAGGCGCATCCGCGGCTCGTTTCCACGAGCGCCAGCGGGAGATAGGATTTTTCCCGGAAGATGCTCCGGGCGATCCGAAAAGGCCCGGAAACGTCGGTTGATTCAGGCTGATACCGCGATTTCAGGCGGTTTTGCGCCAGATCGGCCATCACGCGGGGCCAGACCGCCTCGACCTCGCCGATCGCGATGGAATCCGCATATCGGCAGGATTCTTCGGGTACCAGGGTGGGGTGAAAGCCCCCAAGAAGCACCTTGACGCCCCGCCGGCGGAACTCCTGGGCGATCTGGTAGGAACGGCGCGCCGTGAACGTTTCGACGGTGATCGCGACCAGGTCGAACGGTTCCCCGAACGGCACGTCCTCCAATCGTTCGTCGATCAGCCGCAGTTCGACGTCCGGCGGGGTCGCTCCGGCGATCAGGCCGAACACGAGAGGCTCGAGAACGGCCGGAGTCCGGTAGGGACGACCCCGGCGTTCGCCGAGCGCGGGCTTGACAAGAGCGATGTTCACAAGATTCCTGTACGGGGGGATTCGTGGAAAGTCTTCTGAGAATACAGCATGGCGTTGCCCTCGGAAAGCGAAATTACGCTTCACGCTGTTGCTCAGCTTCGAGAGGCCATGCTAGGCTGAAAAGCCCTGAAACCAGAATCTATCGGGAGAGGGAGAGGATATGCGCAATCGTTTGTTCGTACTGGCCGGCCTGTTCGTTTTCTCCATGACCTTCACGGCTCCGGCATCCGCCGAGGATGTCAAAGACATGATCGCCGAAATGATCACGGCTTACAGCCAGAGTTCCAAGGGTGTGCAGGACGAAGCGTTCCTGGAGAAGGTCAAGAGCATCGACGAGCATCTGCGGGAAAAAATCGAGAAAGATCACGATCTGACGCCCTTCAAGGAGGTCGTTGCGGCAGCCCGGCAGTTCAAGGCCCGCGCCTCCGCCCGGAAAATGTTCGAAGTGCTGCTCGAGAAGACCCACAAACGCCTCCAGTTCACCAAAGCCCAGCAGGAGATCACCGATCCCGATCTGAAGAATGAAATCGACGAGATGGTGGCCGGCATCGAACGGTATCTCGATCCCAACCAGCCCGACGAGGACACCGTCGACCGCGGCAAGCTCGAAGACCGGCGCAAACGCCTGCAGGACAAGATCAAGAAGGCTCATGCCGGCATCCTCCGCACCGGGGCCGGGAAAAGCATCACCGTCGACGTCATGGCCGAGGACGGCCAGCCCGCGAAGCTCTCCGCCGGCCGCGAAAGCAACCTGCTGGCCAAGCTCAAGACCATCATTCCCGAACCCGGCAAAATGAGCGTCAAGATCACCCTCAAGAGAGACGACCTGTGCGACATCCATGTGTTCGTGCAGGGCTTCGTCGCCCCGAACGGCTTCTCGGTTCTCGAGGGTGAACTCGATTTCGCCGACGTGACGCTCGCGGCGCTCGACAACTCCGAGGCCACCGCCGTCGACGACGTGCTCGGTGACGCGCATTTCAAGCGGTATCGCTGCGTCCAGGACGAGGAGCAGCTCAACGTCATGCCCAAATCCGGCAGCGCCGCCTACGAAATGGGCACGATGGCGCCCGGCCAGACCTGGAAGATGACCTTCGCGAAGGCCGACGGCATCTCCACCATCCTCAAGGAGATCGAAGGCAACGACGAAGTCGGCGTGCTCAACGCCAAGACGGCCGTCGCCGACAAGACCATCGAGTTCAAGAACACCGGCTCGCGCAACCTCGTCTACCTGCAGGGCACCGACGTCACCGGCCTCGTGTCGGTGAAGGCCATGGGCGTGCTGACCCCGAAGGACGGCCACGTCAGCTTCCGTGATGTGCTGCTGGTGGTCGACGACGGCATCGCCTCCGACCTGTCCAAGTTCGTCGGCGAGCAGGGCATCAACTTCTTCCTGCGGCGCGCGTCGGAGAACCTCCGCAAGGGCTTTCCCTTCACGCCGGTGCTCGAGAACCTCGCCTGCGAGCGCGATTCCGCCGGAAAAATGGTCTACATCTTCAGCGGGCGCGGCAAGAACGCGCTCTGAGTCCCGATACGGAGATCCGCATGAAACTGCTCCTGATCCAGCCCAGCGGCACCATCCACCGGTTCCGCGTGGGCTCGTTCCCCAAGTCGCTTCGGTACGCCCCGCTCACGCTCACGACGCTGGCGGCGCTCGTTCCCCAGGACCTCGACGTCGAGATCGAACTGGCGGATGAAGGCGTCCAGCTCGTCGATTTCGAGTCGCGGCCCGACCTGGTGGCCATGACGATCCTGACGGGAACCTGCATGCGCGGCTACGCGATCGCCGATCACTTCCGGCGCCGCGGCATTCCCGTCGTCATCGGCGGGGTTCATGCGACCCTCTGCCCGGACGAAGCCCAGCAGCACGCCGACTGCGTCGTGGTCGGGTTCGGGGAGCGGAGCTGGCCCCAGCTCCTCCGCGATTTCAAGCAGGGGGCGATGCAGAAGCGGTACACGGATTTCCAGAGCCCGTCGCTGGTGAAGTATGTCCGACCCCGGCGCGACCTGTTGCGGAAGGAAGGGTATATCACCACGAATACCATCTGGGCGACGCGCGGTTGCCTGAACGAGTGCGACTTCTGCTCGATCCCGGCCACGTGGGGAAACAACTTCTACAAGCGGCCGATCGACGAGGTGGTCGCCGAGATCGCCGATATGCCGGGCAACGAGTTCGTCCTGGTCGACCCGAGCCCGATGGAAGACCCCGACCACGCCAAGCAGCTTTTCCGGGCGATCGGCACGCTGAAGAAGAAGTGGTTCGGCCTCTCGACCACCAAGATCGGCAAAGACCCCGAGCTTCTGCGCATCGTCGGGGACAGCGGCTGCAAGGGGCTGCTGATCGGCTTCGAGTCGATCAACCAGATGTCGATCGGCTCGATCGGCAAGGATCACAACTCGGTCGACTTCTACATCGACCTCGTCAAGCGCATGCACGATCACGGCATGGGCGTTCAGGCCTGTTTCGTGTTCGGCCTCGACGACGACAAGCCCGACATCTTCCGGCGGACGGTCGACTTCTGCGACCGCGCGCACATCGATCTGCCGCGCTTCTCGACCTACACGCCGTTCCCCAACACCGCTGCCTACCGCAAGCTCGATGCCGAAGACCGCATCCTGACGCGGGACTGGACCCTCTACGACGTCGAGCACATCGTCGTCCAGCCCAAGGGGATGAGCGTAGAGCAGATCCGGGAAGGCCTGCACTGGGCCTGGGAACACGCGTACCGGCTTCCGTCGATCGCCCGGCGTCTGCTCGGCTCGCGGACATCCACCGGGTATGCCATCGCGTTCAATCTCGGCTACCGCTCGTATGCCCAACGGCTGCGCAGCATGTCGGACCGCGTCCTGTTCGATGACGTCCAGGAGGGCATTCCCAGAGCATGAAGCTGACCCTGATCATGCCCTCGATCGGGCGCAAGCCCGACCAGCGGTACATCGCCACCTGGCAGATGGAGCCGCTGGTGCTGGCGGTGCTGGCGGCTCTCACGCCGCGCGACTGGGAGATCTCGGTCCAGGACGACCGGGTGGAGCCCGTCGACACGAGCCGCCCCGCCGATCTCGTGGGCATCACGGTCGAGACCTACACGGCGCGGCGCGCCTACCAGATCGCGGCCGAGTACCGACGGCGCGGGGTGAAGGTCGTCATGGGCGGATACCACGCCACCCTCTGGACCGACGAGGTGCTGGAACACGCCGACGCCGTGGTGACGGGGCCCGCCGAGGGTGTTTGGGAGCGCGTCCTCGAGGATTTCCGGGCCGGCCGGCTCGGGCGGCGGTATGACGGAACGTTCGATTTTTCCTGGAACGGCCTGTACCCGCGGCGGGAGGTCTACGCCCACAAGGGCTATCTGCCGCTCGCCCTGGTCGAGTTTTCGCGCGGCTGCCGCTTCGGGTGCACCTTCTGCTCCATCACCGCCTTCACCGGAGCCAGGCATTACTTCCGGCCGCCCGCCGACGTGGTCGAGGATATCCGGCGGAGCGGGCAGAAGATCGTCTTTCTCATCGATGATAATATCGCAGCCAATATCCAGGCTGCCTTCGACCTGTGCAAGGCGCTGAAGCCGCTCGGGATCCAGTGGGTGAGCCAGATCAGCGTCAACGCCGCCGCCAACCCGAAACTGGTGCGCGCCATGGCCGAGTCGGGCTGCATCGGTGTCCTGATCGGCTTCGAGTCGCTCCGGCCCGATCTCATGCAGCGTCTGAACAAGCAGTGCAACGTTTCCATCGAAGGATACGAGCGGGCGCTCGCGCTGCTTCGCGAAAACAATATCTGCATCTATGCAACATTTCTGTTCGGCATCGACGGCGACGATGTACGGTCCTTCCCGCCGACGTTCCGGTTCATCCAGAAGCATCGGTTCTTCCTGGCGGCGTTCAATCACCTGGTGCCGTTCCCCGGCACTCCGCTCTACGCGAAACTGCAGGGCGAGGGCCGCCTGACCTCACCTGCATGGTGGCTCGACCCGGCCTTCCGGTTCGGCCAGGTGCCCTTCGTTCCGACCGGTTTCTCCCCGGAAGGATTGGCCGAGGCCTGCCGCGACTGGCGGCGACGCTTCTACTCGTGGCGTTCCATCATCCATCGCGGACTCGATCTGAAGACCAACGCGCGGAGCCTGGCGACGCTCGCCCTGTTCCTGACGCAGAATTACTACGGCCGACGCGAGGTCGACGAGAAGTTCGGCCTTCCCCTCGGAATGACCGATGGAGACAAAGGGTGAACGAACTGCCCCGGCCCTACCAGTGGCGGACCTGGCGGTCCGGCGCCGAGCCGGGGCCCGACGACCGCGCTCTCGACGAAGCCGTCCGCCGTTTGCTGGACCGCTGTCAGATGCCGACACCGGGAGTCACCCTCTCGTATCATACGGAACCCTCGTTTCTGAAGGCTCTCGCAGCCCAGGGAGACGAGCATCATCTGGTATACTCCCGCCGGGAATCGGACGGAGAGCTGATGTCGCTGGGCGTAAGAAGCCTCCGGCCCGCCTGGCTGGAAGGGAAGCCGTCCCGGCTGGCCTACATCCACCATCTGCGCGTCCACCCCGAACACCGGGGCGGAACCCTTCTCGCCCGCGGCTACCAGGCATTCCGGGAGGTTTCACGGGCATTTCCCGCGCCCCTGACGCTGACCTCGATCCTCGAGGGGAACATGGCGGCCCTGGAAACCCTGAACAACCCGCAAGGACGCGGGCCCCTTCCCGAATATCGTCCGGTGAGCGGCTACCTGACGGCGTTGTTTCCCCTGCGAGGTCCGGGACGACGCTGGCCCCGCCGCGGCCGTGCCGTTCCCATCCCGGCAGGTTGCGAGATCCGCTCTCTCGAACACGACGATCTGCCGGCCCTTCAGGCGCTGATCGACCGGTTCGGCCGGGACAATGACGGAGCCTGGTGGACAGACAGCCTATTGCCGGGGCTGAGCATTGGCGATGTTCTGGGAGCCTTTGCACAGAACCGTCTCGTCGGCGCTCTCGGCGTCTGGAACCGGATGGACACCCAGCAAATCCGGCTCTCCGCCCTTCACCCGTTTCTGGCCTGGTGCCGCCGGCTCTGGGAGGCAGGCACTCCTCTGTGGGGCTCCTGCCCGCTTCCGGCCGAAGGAAGCGAAGTTCCCCACCGGCTTCTCGACCCGTGGGCCGTCGAGCCGGGCTGGGAGCGCCGGGTGATGCCGCCCCTCCTGGATGCGGCCCTGGACCGGGCCCGACAGGCAGGCGCGTTGTTCGCGGCCTGGGGCGTGGCCGATGGACATCCGGCGCGATGCGCGGCCGACCGATTTTTCCATCTTCCGTATGCCAGCCGCCTGTTCACCGCCGCCTGGCCGGAAACCCCGGTCATTCCAGCCGGCCGGAAGCGCAACATTTCTATTTCGCTAGGTATGTTATGAGCCAGAACGACCGTGACAAGGCCCTGACCGGGAAGGTGGTTCCCGTCGCCGAGCTCGACGCCGGCCTGCGTTCGGCCATGTTCGACCTCATGAGCGAGGCCTACGTGGTGAAACGGGAATCGTTCCTGGCAGACCTTGCCGCGAAAGACTGGGCGATCCTGCTTCATGACGCGACCGGCGCCCTGCGCGGCTTCACCTCCCTCGCCCTGATGCGGACCGAGATCGAAGGGCGGGCCATCCGGGCACTGTTCAGCGGCGATACCATCATCCGGCCGGATTTCTGGGGAAGCCTCGAACTGCCCCGGGTCTGGGGCCGGTTCATGCTGCGCATGATCGAGGAGGCGCGCGACGAGGAACTCTACTGGTTCCTGATTTCGAGCGGGTACAAGACCTACCGGTTCCTGCCCGTATTCTTCAAGGAATATTTTCCCCGGCACGACCGGCCGACCCCGCCCGACCTCCAGAACATCCTCGACCGTCTCGGCACCCTCCGGTTCGGACAGCGGTATCAGCCAGACCGGGGAATCATCCGTCTCGCCGAGCCGACGCCGCTTCGGGCCGGGATTGCCGACCTGCAGGACGAGCGGCTCCAGGACCCCGACGTCGCCTTCTTCGTGGCGAGGAATCCCGGCCACGCGGCAGGCGAGGAACTGGCCTGCCTCGCCCCGCTGCGGTCCGACAACCTCAAGCCCTTCATCCGCCGGGCCCTGCGGGTCTGACCCGGGGATGGACGGCGTGAACGCCATCTTCCGGCAACTCGGCCTGATGGCCATCCATGGGGGCTGGCTAACCGCCTGCCTTCCCGAGGCGATGGCTTTTTCGCGCGCCTCCCGACAGCCGGTGAAGCGAACCCAGGAATATATTCTTAAGTTTATTCTTCAAGCCAATGCCGGCACGGCCTACGGGCACCGATTCGGATTCAGCCGGATACACTCGTCAGAAGCGTTTCAGGAACGCGTGCCGCCCGTCGATTTCGACGGCCTGGCTCCCTGGATCGAGCGGGCTGCCGCGGGAGAGCCCGGGGTTCTCTCCGCCGACCCCGTGCGTCTGTTCGAGCCGACCAGCGGTTCATCGGCCGCCACCAAGCTGATCCCGTATACCTGCGGTCTGCAGGAGGCTTTCAACAGGGCCCTCCATCCCTGGTTGGTCGACCTGTTCTTCCACCACCCGGATCTCACGGCCGGTCCGGCCTACTGGGTGGTGACACCCCGTTCGGGGCAGCAGGCCCGAACCTCCGGCGGCATTCCCATCGGCTTCCAGGACGATGCCGAGTATTTCGGTCCGTGGGGAAAGCGGTTCATCGACACCCTCATGGCCGTGCCATCGCAGGTCATCCGGGACGGGGACTCCGGCTCCTGGCGCTTCCAGACGCTCCTGCATCTGTTGAAGGCAGGGGATCTTCGTCTGGTCTCGCTGTGGAACCCCACGTTTTTCCCGAGCCTTCTCCGGGAACTGACTCCCCTCGGCGATCGCCTTGCCGACGCAGTGGAGCCTGAGGTTCCCGACCGGGCGGGGCTGCTGCGTGATCTCCTGCCGGCTCTCCGGGCCGGACACGAGGAGGGCCTCGGCACACAGCTCTGGCCGGCTCTCCGGCTGATCTCGACCTGGACCGAGGCCGAGGCGGCCGGGGGAATTCCGGCTCTGCGGCGGTGGTTCCCCGATGTCGCGCTCGAGACGAAGGGACTGCTGGCAACCGAAGGCGTCGTGACGGTCCCCCGCATCGGGGCTCCGGCACCGGTTCTCGCCGTGCGTTCCGGCTTCTTCGAGTTCCAGGAGGGCGAGGAGGGGGAAACGCCCTTCCGGACGGCGGAAGCCCTCGAACCGGGCGGCCGCTACCGGGTTCTCCTCACCACGCCGGGCGGCCTGTACCGGTATCGCCTGCACGATATCGTCGAGATGAAAGGGTGGTGGCGCGAACTCCCGTCGCTGGCCTTCTGCGGGAAAGAGGCCCTGGTGTCGGATCTTTGCGGCGAGAAGCTCAACGCCCGCCACGTCGCGGGAATCCTCTCCCGCCTCGTGAGCCCCGGCACACGCGGGTTTCTGGCCGTCGAACGGAAGGGTTCCCCGCATTACTGCCTGTTCCTTCCAACCGGCGAGAATAGATGTATCGACACCAATATATCTCTTCGTCTGGAAGAAGCTCTCTGTGAAAACTTCCATTACCGCTGGTGCAGAGAGGCGGGACAATTGGGCGCCGCGGAAGTCGTGGAGCTCCCGTTCGGCGGCGCAGAACTCGACCGGCGGCGCCTGGCCCGGCTGGAAGCCGAGGGAACCCGCCAGGGAACGGCCAAGCTCGCCCCCCTCGACCGCCGGCCGGGCTGGAAAGGCATTCTTCGCGCCTGAGCATCCCGGCGCCGTTCGTCAGCGGCTTCGCGCCGTCATGTTCCCGATGACGGCGCGCGGCCGCCGCGGCGCACGGCGGCGCGGCCGAACCGGCTGCGAACGGCATCGATCGCGTGATCGAGCGCTTCGAGCCGCGCCAGATCGTCGGTGCCGAACAAGGTCGGCTGCCGGGGCTCGCGCGTCAGATGAGCCATCCCGACCCCGATCAGCCGCACCGGCTTCGGCAGTTCGAGTGCCGCAAGCAGCTCGAGAGCCGTTTCCGCCAGGAGTCTCGTGCTCTGGGACGGTTCCGGCAGGGTGACCTGGCGCGTGATCTGCGTGAAATCCGAGAATTTCACCTTCAACCGGACCGTCCGACCGTAATACCCCTGCTTCCGCAGGTCTTCCGCAACGCTTTCGGCCTGACGCCTGATCCACAGCCCCAGCTCCTCGCGGTCGGACGTGTCGCTGTCAAGCGTATCCTCGGCGCTGCTGGACTTCGGCTCGCCATCGGGGACGACCGGCGTCGTATCGATGCCGTGAGCCATCTCCCAGAGGCCGAGGCCGCCCGCTCCGGCCTGTTTCTGCCACCAATCACGCGGATACCGCCGCACGTCAGCGACGATGCGCACACCAAGCCGTTTCAGCACCTCCTCGGTGTGGCTGCCGACGCCCGGCAGCCGTCCGACGGGCAGCGGGGCAAGAATTTCCATGACCCGGTCCGGCTCGATCACGACCAGACCATCCGGCTTCCGCATATCCGATGCTATTTTTGCCAGAAACCGCACCGGGGCGATGCCCGCCGAACAGGTCAGACCTCCGGTGAGCTCCCGGATACGGCTCTTCGCGTGCATGGCCAGCTTTTCGGGTGGACCGAACAGACGCTCCGTTCCCGTGATGTCGATGTAGGCCTCGTCGCATGACATCGGCTCCACGAGCGGCGACAGCGTTTCGAGAAACGCCATGATCACCCCCGACACCTCACGGTATCGGCTCATCCGCACCGGCTGCACGACGAGATGCGGACAGAGCCGCAGCGCCTGGGTCATCGGCATGGCCGAGTGGATGCCGAACTTCCGCGCTTCGTAGGATGCCGCCGAAACCACGCTGCGGTGCGTTCCGCCGACGACGACGGGTTTTCCCTTCAACGCAGGGAAATCGAGCATCTCGACCGATGCATAAAAGGCATCCATGTCGACATGCATGATCCATCGGGCGGCGCCTGCAACTTCCCTATTCATATCGTATGTTCTATTTTTATGCTGTATCGCCGGCAACACGGCTTGCCACACCCTGAATTCCACGAACCGTTCTGCCCCTGCCGGTTACGCGATGCCTGCTTCCCTTCCTCGGGGAACAGGAGCGACGGACGGCAGGAACACGCTGACCGTCGTTCCGGCTGTCGGGCGGCTGGTGACGCGAATGGCACCATGGCAACTCCGCACGATCCCCACGACGGCGGATAATCCGAGGCCCCGCCCCGTGAACTTGGTCGTGAAAAAGGGGTCGAACATCCGCTCCTGAACCCAGGGCTCCATCCCGCACCCCGTATCGCCGATCTCGAGAACGACGTAGCGGCCCTCCCGGATCGTCCGCTCCAGGAAGATGGCGGCAAGCGCCTCCCGATCGCAATCCATGCTCTTCGTCCGGACAGAGATCGTTCCGGGATTCTCTCCAAGCGCTTCCGAAGCGTTGGCCACCAGATTCAGAACAACCTGGCGGATCTGCACCGGGTCCGCCTCGATATCGAGACGCTCTCCATCGGCCCGGAAATCCACGACGGCGTTCTTCGAAACGCGGCTTTCGATCCCGTGCATGAGTTCGCGCAGCAGCTCGTTCAGATCGAACACTCTGCTCAGCGTGAAGCCCTTCCCGGCGTATGCCAGCATCTGCCGGCACAGCTCCGCGGCCCGCTTCGCTCCGTCGCGGATCGCGTCGAGATGGCCGGCGGCCTCGTGGTCGGGGGCGACACCAAGGCGCACCAGCTCCGCATTACCAAGTATTGTCATCAGGATATTATTGAAATCGTGCGCGATCCCTCCGGCCATGATGCCGAGGCTTTCGAGCTTCCGCACGCGTTTCATGCGGGCTTCGAGCCGCCGCCCCTCCTCTTCCGCTTTCCGGCGGCGGTACAGCGACCACACCTCGGACATCAGGAGGGTCAACTGCCGGATATCGGCGTCGGTGTATTCCTCGCCCTTGTTCGCCACTCCCGCGAGCATCACGACACGGCCGCGATCGAGAATCGGAACATGGAGGAGGCGGTTGATGGACACATGCCCATCCGGAAGCGGGATCCCCCGGATCGTGTTTCCGGGAAGATCGTTGAGGATGACGGGCCGGCAGGACCGCACCGCCTCGGCCCGGCTTCCCGTCAGCAGAACGTCTCGCTGTGTCGGACCGACGTTCATGTGACAGTCCCGCAGAGCATGCCGGGACAGCGAATACAGCGTGGCGGTTGTTCCATCGCGGCTCACCAGCGCAAGAAACCCGTACTCGCTGGATGTGAGCCGCACCCCTTCTTCCAGTGCAAAACCGGAAAACTCCTCGAACTCCGAGGCCGCCATCTGGTGGAGTTTCAGAATCGCCTCCAGGCGTGTTTCCTCGAGATGCAGGGCGGCCTCTCTGGCACGCCGTTTCCAAAGGTCATGCAAGACGCCGAACGCCAGTCGCCGCCCCGCTTCATCGACATACAGGGACGTCGCCACATCGACCGGGATCCGTGTGGTATCCCGGTGCACCAGGACCAGTTCGTACGTCGTGCCGGCTTGCTCACCTGTATCGAGGTCCAGCAGGCGTTCCACGTGAGAATGCTCTTCCGGGGGGGAAAGTTCGAGACAACATTTCTGCTGGAGTTCTTCAAGCGACCAGCCGGAGAGCTTGACCATCTGCCGATTCGCTTCGAGAATCTGGCGGGAGGCAATATCGATGACGATGGCAGCATCCTGTACCGTCTCGAAAAAAGCCCGATACTTCGCCTCGCTTCCCCTGAGAGCCGCCTCACACACCTCGTCTCTTGCCATACCCTCTCTTTGCCCCCGGAATGATCCGGTACCCCGTCGATGAAAAATACCATATCCCCGCTTTTCGGGAAAGAGCGACGCCACGGGCCCGAATCGCCCGGAGGCTCATGCAGCGCGGGCCGTCGGGACATCGGAAAGTCGTGTCGTATACCGGGGCGACCGAAACTGGGCGCGCAGCTTCCACGGCTGGGTGGTTCCTTCCCCCAAAAACCGCACGGTACCCCGGCCGAGCATCGCATTGATCCCGTCAATGGCGATCATCAGCGATTTCGCCCGCTCCCGACAAAATTCGCTCTCGGGTTCGAACAGGGCCGGCTGACGCATCACGCCGTCGCCGATCTCGCCAAGGATCACCCCGGCTTTGTGATACCGGAACCCGGGGCGATAGATGCTTCTCAGGGCGCTGGCGGCAGCGCCGATCAACCGGCGGGTGTCATCCGTCGCTTCGGCAAGGGCAACCGTCTGGCTTGCCTGGTACTGCTCCTCATGCTCGTGAAACCGGTTCGTCAGCAGGAACACCGTCAGCAAGCCCGCCACGGAACGCTGCCGGCGCAGTTTTTCGGCCGCCCGCGTCACGTAGGCCACGACGGCCTCCTCGATCGCGTCGCGGCCCGTGACGAGCACGCCGAACGAGCGCGACGAGATGATCTGTTTCTTCGGCGGGGCCACCTCTTCGAGCCGGATGCACGGAGTGCCGTTCAACTCGGCGACCGTGCGGGCCAGCACGACGCCGAATCTGGCGCGGATACGCCCCTGATCGGCCCGGCGCAAATCAAGCGCCGTGTGGATGCCAAGCGCGAGCAGCCTGATCGCGAACCGGTATCCGACCCCCCAGACGTCATCGACCGGAACCTTCGCCATCAGGGCGTCCTGGGTCTCGCCCGGCAACGGCCCGAGATCGCAGACGCCCCGCCACTCCGGGTTTTTCTTCGCGATGCGGTTGGCCAGCTTGGCCAGCGTTTTGGTCGGACCGATGCCCACACACACGGGCAAACCCACCTGCCGGCGGATCAGGCGGACGATCTCACGGCCCTGGCGCGTGGCGTCCCCGGCAGGGGATGCCGCGGGGCACCCCAGATCGAGAAAGCACTCATCGATCGAGTAGATCTCCTGGTGGGGGCTGAATCCGGCCAGGAGCCGCATGAACCGGTTCGACATGTCGGCATACAGGGCGTAGTTGCTCGACAGGGCGATGACGCCGTGCTCGCGAGCCAGAACGGCCTGCTGATGCCACGGCGCGCCCATCGGCACTCCGACGGCCTTGGCCTCGGCCGACCGCGCCACGACGCAGCCGTCGTTGTTCGACAGCACGACGACGGGCCGGTTCTCGAGATCGGGTCGGAACACCCGCTCGCAGGAAACGTAGAAGCTGTTCGCATCGATCAGCGCTATCGCTCGTCGTTCCATGGCCACACCCGATGGATCGCCCACCGCACAACCCCCCAGACGCTCAGTTCGGCCTCAGGCCCGATCTCGATGTCGGCATACCCGGGGTGTGCCGCCTTCAGAACCGCCCCACCACCCGGCCGTCGATACAACTGCTTGACCGTGAAGCCGTCATCGGTCACGGCGATCACGACGCTGCCATCGACCGGCGTCAGAGCCCGATCGACCACCAGGAGATCCCCGTCGAAAATGCCCAGCCCGCTCATCGAGTCTCCCGCCACCCGCACGAAGAACGTGGCCTCGCGATGCCGGATCAGATGCTCGTCGAGACTGATGCGCGACTCGACATAGTCATCCGCCGGCGACGGGAACCCCGCCGGCACCGGCCGCGCGACCAGCCCCCCGGCCGCCGGCATCCCTCCCGGAGCCCAGGGACACCCAATCCATTTCAGCTCGTCACCCATACTCCTCACCACCCACCCGTTGCAGAGCACTCATGATCCCCTGGTTTGAAGAGAAAAACGGCTGCCTCATGCAGCGGAAAGGCTCATATCCCGTTCATCTGCGCCATCTGTGTCATCTGCGGATTCGCTCCCATTCCCGAACCGCACACTCAGGCCCCAAAATTATAAACTATATCATATATTTTGTATCTTCGTGCCTTTGTGGTAAATCATCCGTCGTTCCTCTGTGTCTCTGTGCCTCGGTGGTTCGTTCTCTTCCGGTGTCTTCGTATGCATCCGGTCCTGTCGGGGTCAGCGGTATTTGCGAATGAGACCGACCACGACCCCGAAGATCTCGAGACGCCCCTTCGGCCGAATCACGGAATACCGGCTGTTCGCGGGCTCGAGCACATACCGGCCCGCCTCACGCTCGAGCGTTTTGAGCGTGTATTCGCCATCGACGACGGCCACGACGATGTCGCCGGGCATGGCCTGCGTCTCGCACTCGACGACCGCCACATCTCCTTCGTGAATGCCCGCCTCGATCATCGAGTCACCGCGAACCGGCACCAGTACCGTGCGCGACGGGGTTCCGACCAGATACTGATCGATCGCGAACGGCGATGCCCCCGCCTCGCCGACCGCGACGGGCCGGCCCGCCGGCACCGACACATCGGCCACGGCACGTTCGAAGAACCGCATCGCAGGCACCCAGACATCGTCGGGCGTGCGCTCGAGGTACCCCGCCTGCCGCAGCCGCTGCAGCACCTTGCTGACCGCCGACCGCGAGGCCAGCCCCAGCAACTCGCTCAGCTTGCTATACGAGGGCAGCCCCCGGAACCGGGCGTAATAATCCTGGAGCCGCTTCAGATACAGGTCGTCCTGGTTGGGCACAGGCGTCATGCCACACCTCCGATGGTGAACGTTTGTTCTCTCACTCCAAAGATAGTGTACATTCGTTCTCCTGTCAAGCCGCCGCTTTTCCGGGGAAAATTCCCACGGAAAGATTCAACGGATTATTGCAGCCGCAAACTGTCATGTTCCGGGAGGGACTGGAAGAGGATCGAATGAGCCCGACTGTCAAGCGCTGCTGAGACCGGTCCGTCGTTCGCATCGAGGGAGATCCGCTGGCAGGCGTGGGCGCACACGAGGTGCGCCCACCCGGACACGGAGGCGGGAGGCCGACTGGTCCGGGTTTCGCCTCGACAGCGAGAGCTCCCGAGGAGAACGCGAACGAAGGCAACCGGTCCAGCACGCGAGATCTGGAGGGCGAATCGATCCTCTGGAAGTCACTCCCCCCCAGCCAAACGAGTTCACATGTACCTTGCGGAATATTCGATTTGGCACTTGGCGAATTGCCGCCTATATTGTTTTCGAACCGGTCAGAAACCGGCACAGGATGAACCGCCCGGCTTCCGTCGCTCTTTGATGCAGACTCCCCAGATGCACGGTCTTTTGCCGGCATCCCGCGGTCATCCCCCCATCACCCAGGATCCGACCCGCCCCCCTCTCCGGACGCGGCGAAGGGCGCAGCTTTGTCCGCAAACCTCCCATGGGACCATCGCTCCGCGACATTCCATCACGCCGCGCCCCTGGCGCGAAGAGGAGGACGATCATGACGAAGTTTCGCAGGCTGATGCTGCTCCTGCTGGGAATCAACATCCTTCTGATCGCCTGTCAGGCCGCCGCACGCACCCTGTTCGGCGGCGCCGACGAGTGGCTGTTCAACCCAGGCGCCGCCCTCACCGGCTCGCTGCCGGTCTCGTTCGAGTGGATTCTGGCCCTGTGGTTCGCTGCCGAGGTGATCCGCCTGATCCTGTTCGGCGCCGGCGCCCTTCCGGCCTTCATCCTGCTGGGTATCGCCCTGCTGCTGGCCTCGGTCGCCGGGCCGATGGTCGGCAGCATCACCGACCAGAGCCGCTCCGCGACCATGGGATACGCCGTCGGAGGGGCGAAAGACGCCGCCAACTTCCGCGCGAACATCGAGAACGGGTATCTCCCGCTTCCGACCGACCTGACGTTCGAAGGCCTCTTCTACGACTACTGTTTCGATACGGGGAAACCTGCGACACCCGCCCAGGGAAGCGGCCGGCTCTTCGTTCCGACCTATCGCGCCGCCGTCAGCCGGCACCCGGTCACCGGGGAAACCGAGACGTATCTCGCCGTCGGCCTCGACTCCGACCTGGCCGCCGCGGATTTCCGGCGGGGCAGGCTGAATCTGGTCGTCGTCCTCGACGTGTCGGGCTCGATGGGGGAGACGTTCGACACGTATTATTATGACCGCTATCGAGCGGAAAAGCCGGAAGATCCGAGGGAGCGGGAGGGAATGTTTCGCTCCAAGCTCGAGATCGCCTGCGCCGGCATCGTCTCCCTGCTGAAGCATCTGAATCCCGATGACCGGCTCGGCCTGGTCGTGTTCGACTCAGGCGCGCGGCTGTTCCAGCCCCTTCGGCTCACCGGCGAGACGGATCTGGCCGATGTGGCGCGGCGTGTCATGCAACTGCGGCCGGGGAACTCGACGAACCTGGAGGCCGGCCTGCGGATGGGCTGCAGCCTGCTCACGGGCTTCTCCGGAACCGACCGGACCACGACGGAGAACCGCGTCCTGCTCATCACCGACGCCCAGCCGAACACAGACGACACCTCCGAGTCGGGCCTGATCGGCATCGCGCGGGCGCACGAGCGGCTCGGCACGCACCTGACGTTCGTCGGGGTCGGCGTCGACTTCAACACCCGGCTGGTCGAGTCGCTCACGAAGATCCGCGGCGCCAACTACCACGCGGTCCACTCCGCCGGGGAGTTCGCGCGACGCCTGGACGAGGGATTCGACCAGATGGTGACACCTCTCGTGTTCGATCTGACGCTGAGTCTCGAGTCGACGGGCTGGGCGATCGAGCGGGTCTACGGCTCGCCCGAGGCCGACGAGGCGACCGGCGAGATCATGCGGGTGAGCACGCTGTTCCCGTCGATGACGACCGAGGAAGGCACCCGCGGCGGCCTCGTGCTGCTCAAACTGCGCCGCACCGGACAGGACGAGGGCATGCGGCTGCGGGTGGCGTTCGAGGACCGGTCAGGCCGTCGGGATGCAAACGTCCAGCAGATCGCTCTTCCGGAGGCCGTCGCAGCCGGCACGCCGGTGTATGACACCACCGGCATCCGCAAAGGCATCCTGCTGGCGCGGTATGGCGATCTGATCCACGACTGGATCCTCCAGGAGCGCGGGCTCACCCGCGAAGCCGTTTCCCGGGAACGGCGCCGCCTCGGTCTTTCGACCTGGGAGCGGTGCTCCGAGCCGCTGCGCGTTTCCCGAAGCGAGGCCGCGGCATTCCGGGCGTTCCGGGAGCATTTCAGAGACGAGGCAAGAGCCCTTGGAGACCCGGTGCTGGATCAGGAGCTCGCCGTCCTGGACACGCTGATCGTCCGGGCCGGAAGCTGAAAAATCCCCCGCGCGAAGGGTCTCGCGCGGGGGATTTTATTTTTTCAGATATTCTACGATATCCGATTCGTTCCCGTCACCAGCGGGGGCGGGACGGCCGGGGCCGGCGGGTGTCGCCGGAGGTCGTGCCACCCGCGTTGGCGGACTGGCGCGGCTGGCCGTAGTTCCGGGTGTCGTCGCGACGGGGTGGCTGGCTTGTGCGGCGGCCGGAGGGCTGGTTCCGGGTGGGAGCGGCGGCGCGAGCAGCTTCCTTTTCGAGGCGGCGGGTCTCTTCGGCGAGAACGCGGGCGTTCTTCGCCTCGGTCTTGGCGCGGGCACGGGCGCGTTCCTCGGCCTTGCGGGCCCGGATCGCCGCGATGCGCTCGCCAAGAGGGATCTCGAGCCGCTCGGCCGTTTTCTGCGTGTAATCGAACTCGGCGAGGGTGGCCCGGGGCAGGCGCCGGGTGAGGTGGCGCTCGATCTGGTGCAGATCGCTCTCCTCATCGGGGGCGACCAGCGTCCAGGCGTCGCCGACCATCGAAGCGCGGGCCGTGCGGCCGATGCGGTGGATGTAATCCTCGACGATGTGCGGCACGTCGAAGTTCACGACATGGGAGAGGGCCTCGATGTCGATGCCGCGGGCCGCGATGTCGGTGGCGACGAGCACCCGGTATTCGCCGTTCTTGAACCCGGCGAGGGCCTCGGTGCGCTGCTGCTGGCTGCGGTTCCCGTGGATGCGGGCGCAGGGCACGCCGTTCTTGTCGAGGAAGTCGGCCAGCCGGTTCGCCCGGTGCTTCGTGCGGGTGAAGGCGAGCACGTTCTTCACGTTCGGATCCTCGAGGAGCTTGAGGAACAGCTTCGTCTTCAGCTCGGACGAGACCGGGTAGATCGTCTGGGAAATGCCGGTCGCGGGCTTCGAAGGCCGTTCGATGTCGATCGCGACGGGATTCCTGAGCATTTCGCGCGACAGTTCGGCGATCGGGGCCGGCATCGTGGCCGAGAAGAACAGCGTCTGGCGCGGCGTGGCCGGCAGATGCCGCAGCACGCGCCGGATGTCGGGCAGAAAGCCCATGTCGAGCATCCGGTCGGCTTCGTCGAGCACGAGCACGTTCAGATCGGCGAGCTTCGCATAGTCATACTGGAAATGATCGAGCAGCCGGCCGGGCGTGGCGATGATCACCTCATCCCCGCGCTCGAAGGCGGCCTGCTGGGGCCCCATGCCGACGCCGCCGAACACGGCCGTGATACGAAGCGCCGTATGCCGGGCCAGCTCGGAAGCATGCTCGGCGATCTGGGCGGCCAGCTCGCGGGTGGGCGTCAGGACGAGCGCGCGGGTACGGCCGGAGCCGCCCTGGAGAAGGCGGTTCAGGATCGGCAGCATGAACGCCGCCGTCTTGCCGCTTCCCGTCATGGCGCAGGCCAGCACATCGCGGCCGAGCAGGGCCGGCGGAATCGACTGGGTCTGAATCGGTGTCGGCTTCGTGAAGCCGAGATCCGTGAGACCCTGGTTCAGGGCCGGAAACAGACCGAAATCGGCGAAGTTCGTCACGGTGGTCGTCGTTCCGGCCGTCGTGGTCGCGGGAGTCGCCTGGGGCGGCATCGGCCGCTCGGCGTGCCGGGCCATCGTCTGACCGGCGGGCTGCCGGGTGGCATCGTTCCGGGGCTGAGGCCGGGGGCTGCGAACGTCGTTCGTGCTGCGATTGGAAGGGGTGGAAAACGTGTTGCGAGAAAAATTCTGGGACATGGAAATAATAATGAAAACCTTTCCCGGCGCCATAGAAAAAGCGTCAGTGCGCCGGCTCCTCCGGCGGAGGGGGAGAAACGGTGGATGCGCCGGTCAGGCCGCCGTTCGGGCCATGCTGGCCCCATGAATGCGAAGGATCGTCAGACCTCTTCGCGGGCCGGTTCGTTCCGGCCATTCACACGAACGCTTGAAAACGCATCGTATGATTTATCGAGAATACCACACCTTCAACCAAATAGCCACAAGTTTCGAAAACCGGCCGTTTCACCCCGGAGATACGCCGTCGAATAATTCGACGCCTTCAGGACCTCATCCACAGATGGAAAGCAGATGAACGCAGATGAAGAACGGATATGGGCGAATACCTGGAACCACAGGATATTCTGTCTGCCCCGAAAACTCGATGAAGGAAGGCTGTCAGGATTTCATCTGTGCCATCTGCGTCATCTGTGGATCGATTCCCGCGTCCCCGTGGTTCGTCGTGTCGGGCGATTCGGGAACCGCCCATGGCCCGTCGGCTGTAGGGGCGGGTCTGAGACCCTGATTCTTACCCACTGTGCGGTACTCTGACATTTGTCTCGGGAATAATTGTGGCCATGGCCTGCACCAGGAACTGCACTTGTCGCCATCCTTCCCAGAATGTGCGCACTCCTGGTGGGCCATCGCCTTTTCTTCCCATCCAACCACCAAGGAAGGCAACACAGTTCGTTGCCTGCTGAATTGTTATCGTGCTTGATAATTTTCTGTTTTGCATCTTGGCAATGGCTTTGATTGCAATGATTTCTTCCTGCGTGAAGACAGTCGATGCCGCTTCCTGATTTCGTCAACCCGGTCTGGCCCACTTTGACTTTTTCATTTGGCCCACCCTTCGCCCGCGCCCCATCGAGTTATTAAGAGGTTCCTCCTTCTCGATACTCTTCTGATCGTTGTTTTCCGGACATTACGTTCTCCGATGC
>JAKQOH010000208.1 GCA_029565415.1 Candidatus Rifleibacteriota bacterium
GGCGGTGCGTCCGCTTCGATGAGTTCGATGAAGCGGTCGATGACGATATTCTGGATGATCCTGGCGGCGGACAACTTTTCCCCCCGCTTATCGCGGCACATGCCGGTGTACAGATTCGTCACGATTTCCCCGCTGAGCCGAGCCCAAGCAGAGCCAATCGCCGGCCGCTGTCCCTGGCGCGTTCCCCAATGGCATTCAATCACTGGATCAATTGCTCGTTCAGGAGACGCGACTTCAGGTGAAGTTCAGTGATCGGCCTTGAACGCGTCATGGAAGGCGACGCTGCCGTGGGGAATGTTGCCGTCGAACGAGAGCGCGAAGAACACCTCGGGCGGCACGCCTTCAAGGACGAGTTCAGGTGTATTGATGAATCCGAATTTCGTATAGTACCCGGGATGCCCGACGAGACAGCAGCCCCGGGCATGCGCGCTCTTCAGGCGAGACAGGCCTTCCCGTATCAGGGCTTTGCCGATCCCCTGGCGCTGGTATTCCGGCAACACCGATACAGGCCCAAGCCCATACCAGCCGGGCGTTCCATCGGAAATCGCAATGGGGGAGAAGGCGACATGCCCGACCACCCGGCCGTCGCGTTCAGCGACAAGCGAGACGGCAAGGGCGTTCGCCGCCCTCAGCGCCGCGACGATGAACTGTTCGGTGTGACTGCTGATCTCGAGTGTTTTGAACGCCTCGATCGTCACCCCGGAAATAGCTTCGACATCGTTGGTTTCTTCATTCCTGATCGTGATCCTCGATTCCACGTTTTCCCCTTTCGGCATCCCCCGGTGATGCCTGTGTATCCCGTCATTCACATCCGCCTGGCCGATCGGCGCGGGAAGGTTCATTTCTTCGGATGCACCGGGCCGGAACGATAACGGGGGCGCATCATGGTGTTGATATAGGTCTCAAACAACTCGATGTCAAGAGCTGGCCGGCCGCCAATGATCAGGGCCCTCGAATTCCAATCGCTCACGCTTCCGGAAATCGACTGGTTTGGGACTGCATTGAAAAACAGTGATGGCAGTCAGCTGAAAGGAGGGGTAAAATTCTATCTACCGTTCCTGAGCATACCTATATCAAAACACTTCCAAAGAAGGGTTTCGCGCTTTTACATATTCTGACGGCACGTTTGATGAAATTACGGATTTCTCGAATATTCAAACGAATAATGGCACTTCCAATACGTCGATGACAACCGCCCCCAAAACAGCTCACGAGAACCTCCGCTTCGAGAGGGCGGCTGCCAGTGATGCGAACACGCTGATCACCGTCCAGAATGCGGCATTTCTCGACGATTTCCTGGCCTACGGCGAGTGCCCAGCCTATCGCGAACCACTTCCCGAGATGGAACGCCAGATCCAGACCAGGATCGTCTACAAGATCCTCGATGGCACGACCGTCATCGGCGATATCATCGTCAGAAAGCAGGAGGAAGGGAAATACTACCTGCGGGTATTGTGCGTCGCTCCAGAGTATCAAAACCAGGGAATCGGCCAGAAAGCGCTCGATTTCCTCTTCCGTGAAATCCCTGACGCCGTTTCGTGGGAGCTGATCACTCCGTACAAAAGCATCCGCAACCATCATCTCTATGAAAAGATGGGGTTCCGGAAAATCGACGAATATCGTCAGTCACCGTCGCTTGTTCTGTACGTGTATCAGAAGATATTGGAATGTCATTCTTGAAGCGCAAGGCCTTGTTTGAATGATCCGATACCTTTCACCTGGCAGGGAAAACGCTATCTGACCGACGTCGGCGGACACACGGCCTCCACAAACTTCGGCCGGGTGATGGTGATTGAACAGGGCGTCTGATCAACGTCTTCTCGTCAGTTCGAGCCTATCTGTCGCGCCCGGTGAAAAAGCGCAAAAACGGACAGGCGGATATGGCCTGTGCCGGGTATCATCGTTCCATGAGCAATCCCGCAAAGAAGTCTTCAACCGTCGAGCAGTATCGCGAACGCGTTCAGGCGGTTCTGATGCACATCCAGCATGACCTCGACCACGAGCACACCCTCGATGAACTGGCGCAGCTGGCCTGCTTTTCCCCGTTTCAATTCCATCGGATCTTTCGGGGGATGGTCGGGGAGCCCGTTGCCGAATACATCCGCCGGTTGAGGCTCGAGCGCGCCGGCCTCCGACTTGTCCAGAGCCGGCGTCCGGTGACGGATATCGCGTTCGAGGCGGGGTATCAGAATCTCGAATCATTCATCCGAGCGTTCAGGCAGAGGTTCTCGGTTTCCCCTTCCCAGTTCCGGAAATTGCGGGACGAGCAGCTCCGAAGGCTTTACGCCCGGGATGTTTCACCGGGTTCGACATCATCATCAGGAGGCATCATGAACGTCCAGATCATCCGCCAGGAACCCAGAACCGTTGCATGCGTCCGGCATATCGGCCCGTATAAGAACTGCGGCACCGCCTGGGAGATGCTGTGCCGCTGGGCTGGGCCGCTCGGGCTCCTCGGGCCGGACACGACCTACATCGGCCTGTGCTACGACGACCCCGACGTCACGCCACCAGAAAAGATTAGGTACGACGCCTGCATCACCGTCGCCGGACAGCCCCAGCCCGCTCCCGGTGTCACTTTCCAGACCATCCCGGGCGGCATCTTTGCCACCACGGTTCACACCGGCCCCATGGAGAATCTCATCGAGACC
>JAKQOH010000008.1 GCA_029565415.1 Candidatus Rifleibacteriota bacterium
AACGCCAGCGGTGACCGGACCGCCGAGCGCCGCCAGCGGCAGAGCGAGGGAAGCGATGCGCTTTGGGCGCAAAGCTTGCTCCGCAAGCTTTGTGACCAGCATCGCCGGTCCGGTCGAGCGCACAGTTAGAACGCTCATTGCAATTGATGAAAGCTTCTTTATCGACATTTGTCAATGATCGGGTTAATGGAGCCACCCATGATCGGCATAATGGAGCCACTTCCGTGCATTGAATTCGGGAGGTAAACCACCCCGCGAAAAACGACGTTTTAACCCTGCGCTGAACACGCGACCATGTAGCTGATAATATACTATGCCGTGTAGAAGACCTCCTTTTTGATGAACTGACGACATGGTGCTGCAAGAGAGAGGATTTTTTGAGAAGGAAGGGGTTCGGATGGGGTCGAGGGGAAGGCGGGGAAACCAAGAGTTGGTTTCCCACGAGGCCTTCCCCCGATAACTGCCGATGATCCCTTCGCTTGCTCATCATTCCGCTTCTTTCGCCCCCGCTTTCTTCGAGGCTTTGCGCTCCTGCGGAGGTCTGGCCGTTCTGTAGCTTTCACCTTCGAGCGTAAGGATGTAGGCGCCATGCTTGATACGGTCGATCGTCGCAGCTCCGAGAAGTTTGTTGGGAAGAGCCTGTGACCATTCCGGCAAATCTAAATTGCTGGTAATGATTGTGGATTTTCGTTCATACCGCTCGGCGATCAGCTCATGAAGATCTTCATCCTGCGGATTTCTCAGTGGCTTGATTCCGAAATCATCGATGATCAGAAGATCCAGTTTCGCCAGCATGGCCAATTTCCGATCGAACGTATTGGTCAGTCTGGCTTCCTGAAGCGTTCCGAACAGGCGCGTCTGATTCGTGAAAAGAACGTCATACCCTTTTCGCGCAGCCAGATTGGCAAGAGCCTGAGCAATATGGCTTTTCCCGGTCCCACAGGGGCCGACGATCACGACTGGGGCTCGCTCTTCGATGAATCGGCACGTGGCGAGGTCTTGGATCATGGCGCGATTCATCAGAGGATTGAAAGCGAAGTCATATGTTTCGAGAGTCTTGTCCGGTCGGAAATTGCCGCGTCGAATCCTCGTCGCAAGCTTTTTCTGCTCCCGTCGGGCGACTTCATCCTGAAGCAGCATCGCCAGGAAATCGATATGCGAAATCTGATCTGCGACAGCCTGCTTCGTGCGCGTTTCGAGTGAATCCAGCACCCCGGAGAGCCTGAGCTGCCGGAGGGTCGGTGCAAGTTGAGGCATGGGATTCATTGTGCACCTCCCTTGGTGACGATGCATTCGGGGCGAATGAACCGACCGAGGCCCCGATATGCCGCCTCTAGGCCAGGCTCCGTCACCAGATGCGATTCCACCTGCATCAGATGCTGAAGAATTCCTTTGATCGTCGACGTTTTGATGTTTTCGCACGCAAGAGCCTGCTCACAGGCCTGTTCGAGCCGATCACCGCCGTACGTGTCTCGAAAGCGAATGACACGCTGCGCTGCTCGAAGACAGTCCAGTCGCGGATGCTCCAGAAGCCGCTCGATGATTTCCCGACAGCATACGCCGATCCGAGTTGCCTGTTCGAGACACCACGATGGGGTTTGCTCAGAAAACGCTTTGCATGGAGGTGACAGATGGTCCGTCACGGTCTGGTGCTGTCCTCGATCCGTGCATCGCGGATGGACCGCGACCAGTTTGTCATTGTGATAGATCTGGATCATTTGCGGACCGGCTCTGACCCAGAGTTCCTGTCCGATCAGCCCGTGTGGGGCTGAATACCAGGCATAATCGAACCAGACGTGTGTGTTTCGCTGAAGAGTGGTTTTTGCCCATTCCACGATCTCGGGCGGATTCGTGGGCAATGGCTTCAAAAAGCTCTTTTCAGAAGCCCGGAAGAGGTCGAACGGCTTCTTCCCCGTCGTCCCATGAATTCTCGCACCAGCCGTTGTCAGGACCCAGTCTTTCAGCTGCCGATTTGCATCCGAGAGGTTTCTGAAGGTGCGCAGCGGCATGAACGAGTTCTTCAGATATTTCACACCGGATTCTACTCGACCTTTTTTCTCGGGGTCAGCCGGCGGACAGGGGCTGATCAGGAAGTCATACCCTTCGGCAAACATCTCATACGAGCGCTGAACCTCGGGATCAAACGCGCATGCCCGCGTAATAGCAGATTTCAGGTTGTCGATAATCGCCTTCTGCGGCACACCACCGAAAAATTCGAATGCCCGGCGGTGGCACTCGAGCCAAGTCGATATCTTCTGGTTCTTTACCAGCTCGGCGTATTGGTGTCGGCTGAAAGCCAGGGTCATGACGAAAAACCAGGTCTTTACTGGCTTCCCCGTTACATCGTCGAGCACGACGGGACCGCTTCCGAAATCGACCTGGGCTGCTTCACCGGATTTGAAATCGAGAATCATGGTCGGAGAATGGCTCGGCGGCCTGATTTTCTGAACAAAGCGGCGCACCGATGAGTAGTGGCCGGTAAATCCCTTGTCTCGCCGAAGCGCATCCCAGATTGTCGTTGCCTGAATGCCGTTCTTGACCCACTCCGAAATCAGATCGGTAAACGGCTCGACGGACGATGTCGTGGAATGTCTCCGTTCTGGTGGCATGAGCTTTTCCTTGAGAACACCATCCTCGGGAAGCTGATTATCAGGGTTCAGCCAACCTTCCTGAGTTGCAATAGCTCTTACGATACTTGCCTTCCGGCGCCCCAGAAGGCGCGCCTTGGCGATGCTTCGATCTGTTTCACCTTGTCTCATGTGCAAAAG
>JAKQOH010000211.1 GCA_029565415.1 Candidatus Rifleibacteriota bacterium
TTGAGAACGACGATCGCCTGCTGATCGGGCACGAGACGGCCAAACGCATACAGATCCGGGGCCATCGCAAGCTGTTTCTGGACACCACGTCGCAACGCCTCGCTGCCGCGGCGGAGGCCGATCAGCGCCTTCGTGAAGCGGAACGAATCGCTCTCGGGATCGAACTTCATCGAGCGCCTGTTCTCATTCCAGGGTTCCTGCGCTCCCGCGAGACCCGCCTCATCACCGTAGCAGAGCGTGGGAATCCCGCGTGCCGTCAACAGCAGCGTCAGGCCTAGCCGGTGACGCCGTTCGTCCCCGCCGCAACTGGTCAGGAAACGGTCGAGATCGTGATTGTCCAGAAAGGTCGCAAGCAGCCCGGCGTCGGGATACAGGCGGTCCATGCCGAACCGCACCCCCAGCTGCCGAGCATCCCCGCCGCGAGCGATAGTATCGATGATCGTATAATACAGAGGATAATCGAACAGACAGGAAAATCCGCCGTCGGCCCATGTGCGGCTCACGACGGCAGGATCCCCGTCGAGCATCTCGCCCAGGGTCAGGAACCCCTCGCCGCCGAGCATCGAGGCCACACGGTTGAAATGCTTCCAGAACGACACGGGAACGTGCTTCACGGCATCGAGCCGGAACCCGTCGGGCCGGATCGTATCGATCCAGAACCGCGCCACGTCATCGAAAAACAGCTGTACGTGCGGTTTTTCACTCGCGAAGTCGGGCATGCCGAACAGCCGCCCCGTTTCGAGCTGCTCTCGATCGTCCCAGTCGCGGATTTCATCCGTCTGATGGAACAGTTCCGGCTTTGACTTCGCGATCGGCGCATCGTATCCGGCGTGGTTGACGACCATGTCGAGCAGCAGCTTCATCCCCCGGCGCCGCATGTCGTCACGCAGTTCCCGAAGTTTCCGCATCGTGCCGAACCGCGGGTCGAACGAGAAATGGTCCCAGATCCAGTAGCCATGATACGGCTGAAGGCCGAAAAAGTTCGTCGGCCGGTTCCGCGCCACGGGGCTCAGCCACAGCCCGGTCACGCCGAGATCCTGCACGTAGGGAAGCCGCGCCCGCACCCCCTCGAGATCCCCACCGTGAAAACCTCTCGGATCCCGGAGATTCACGTCGAAGTCGTCACATTTGCAGCCGTTCTCGAACCGGTCGATGAGAACGAAATACAACACCTGGTCGCGCCAGGCATCCAGACTCCGCTGCGTCAGCGGACGGGCCGTTGCCGCTCCGGGCCACAGAAGCGCGACACTCGCGACGACGGCAAATATATACTTTTTCATATTTTTACTCCCTCTCCAGGTGGGCGGGTTCGTCTATCCTCATGATACAATGTTCACGGCATGAGCAGTGAATCGGATCATCCTCCCCTGACGAACCGCATTCTCTCGGCGCTGGCGGCTCTCATTCGGTCTCTGGCGCTGCTGATCGTGTTCGCGCTGTTCCCCATCGCCGTCATCCAGACCGCGTTTCATCTCGTCGATTATCTCGAGATCGAGAAGGTCAAGAATCAGGAGCGCACCCGTCACGAGCACATCCTCAGCAAGATCAAGGCGGCGGATGACGATTCCGGGATGCTGTCCCGCTCCGTCAAACAGGTGTTCGACCGGCTGTGTGAGCTCCCCTCCCGCGATGCCCAGGCCCGTCTCGCCAAGCGCCTGTTCCGGGCCTACCACCCCGCCCTCGACCTGTATGTCTTCGATCGCAACGGTCTTCTCCGCCCCGACCTGAGCATCGGTCAGCGCCCCCACCGGGCACTGGAGATGTGCTTTGCAACCCTTCTCCAGATCAATGCGCGTATCAAGGTCGACCCGAAAAATCTCGGTCTCGTCAGCTCCATCATCAAAGTCCCGGCCGACCCCGAGCTGCTCCGCTCGACAAACTCCCTGAATATGCTTGGCTCCCGGGAGCGTGACGGATATTTCGAATGGTCAAAAACCCAAGGCCCCGGCAGCCTTCGGGGATACATTTTACTCCTGCATCCGGGCGGGTTCAGGACCGACCGCGCTCTCAGGAATGCAATCCACCTGGTGAACGGCAGGTCTCAGAGTTTCCGGGTCGGCTATATCGACCCCACCGGCCGCAAGCCCGTTACGTATCCCGCCGAACTTTCCGGCTTCGAAGGGCTCGCCCGGTGGATCATGACCGCCGCAGCCCGGTATGACCAGCGGTTCGAAACCCCGACAAAATTCGCGACCTTCATCCCTCGGGCCACCACGGGATATCTCATCGCGTATTCCCCGCAGCCGGTGTTCTTTTCCCCAGCCCTCCGCGTGGCCCTCCACCTGGGGTGCCTCGTCTGGCTCTGCATTATTCTTTACTATATATTTACCGCCGGAGCGGGTCTCTCCTTCAACATTCCGGCCAAACTGATGGGGCTGTTTCTGTTCGCCATAGGAACCCCTTCGATCGTGCTGCTGATCGGCGGGTATTACGCCCTGATAGACCACGAGAACGTCCTGATGCAGAATCTGGAAGCAGGCATCCAGGACAAACTCCGGCTGTTCGACGAGAGCCTCCCTCTCGACGTGGTCCGGTGCGAACGCGACCTCGCGCGCATCACGGAGCGCGTCCGCGCCTGCCGGACGATCCAGGAACGGGATGCGGCCTTCCGAGCCGTCGCGAGCATGCCGGCGATCGATATCGCCTACATCGTCGATCAGGCCGGGAACGTCGTCTCGGCGGCAAAGGATCTGAAAGATCCGGCCATGCAGCAACAGCGGAAGTTCACGATCATGCTTGCCCGGGAGCTGATCAACCGGGTCAACAAGAGCTTCAAGCTGGATGCCGCAGCCCTGGCCGTCGAGGCCACGGAAGGCGTGATCGGAAATATCGTTGGTTCGAGCAAGGCCTTCAACCTCGACAAGCTCAGCCGGGATCTGGGCAAGTTCATCGTTCTCTCGATGGGGGCTGAAAGCTCCTTCGTCTTTTTCGACGCCATCTTCAACAGGGAAGGGCTTGCCGAGTATCTCGTCTTCATCGTGATGCACCGCGGCTGGTTCCAGAACGCCTATCTGAAGAGCCGCATTCCAAGCCTGATGCGTCAGCCCGATCTCTCGATGACCGTCAGCGGCATCGGGGAAAAGACCTACCTCGGCACCAGCATCTTCCACGCGGACTCGGATCTGCCGGACGTCCGGAAGATGGCCAAATCGGTGATCCAGACACGGACCCCGATGCGATATATATCGCACGATACACATGATGGCCGTCTCTGGTATGCCGCCATGGGATCGAACCTGAACAACTTCGCCCTCGTTGCCACCACGTCCCTCGAGCCGGTGAAGCAGCGGATCCGGCTGTTCTGGATGGTCCTGCTCCTGCTCGCCCTCCTCGTGTTCGTCTCGGCCCTCCAGATCGGCCGCATGCTGTCCGAGCACTTCCTCGAGCCGATCGCGGCCCTTGGGAACGGCATGCGCGCGATCCAGGCCCGCGAGTTCCAGCACCAGGTGCCGGTGCTGTCGCAGGACGAGTTCGGTTCCCTCTCGGGCCTGATGAACCACGTGCTCGAAGGCATGAAGGACCTCCAGGTGGCCCGGATCGTCCAGGAGAGCCTCTTCCCTGGGGAACCTCTCGAAACGGGCGAGTACCGCATCTGGGGCCAGAGCAAGGCGATGGCCGACATCGGCGGGGATTACTTCGATTACTTCATGCGGCCCGACGGCACCCTGATGGGCCTCGTCGGCGACGTATCCGGCCACGGCGTCTCGGCGGCCCTCATCATGGGCATGGCCAAGTGTGCGCTCACGATGGAGGAGCGGGTCGGCCGCGGCCTCGTCGAGACGATCACCTCGTTCAACCGGTTCCTGCTGGCGAACATCAAGAAAAAGAAGATGATGACGATGTTCCTCTACGCCTTGTATCCCGCCGAGAACCGGCTCGAGTTCGTGAACGCCGGCCACAACTTCCCCTTCTGGTGGCACGCCAGAACCCGCACCGTCAGCCAGATCGGCAGCGAGTCGTTTCCGCTCGGAGTGCGGGCAAAAGCCGTGTACAAATGCGAATCCGTCGTTCTCGAGCCGGGGGATGGCATCCTGTTCTTCACCGACGGTCTCGTCGAAGCCCCGGGTGGCCAGGCCTGTGAGTTCATCGGGTATGACCGCGCCGGGGCCTGGTTCGCGGACGTCGCGGAGCTCGATCCCCGTCAGGCCGTCAGCGAACTGTTCGAGCGGTTCGACGCCTATACGCAGGGCCTGCCCGCCGCCGACGACATCTCGCTCATCATCCTCACGCGGCGTCCCACCTCTCCGGAAGTGTTGCAGCCCTCCGGAAACGCTGGTAGGATGTGACGCCCCCGGCATGGAGGCAATCAACGGAAGCGAGCCGGACCGACCGATGCAGACCCTCACCATTCCCCTGAAGAAAGACCGCGAATTCGCCATCATGCGGGGTCACCCGTGGGTATACCGCGAAGCCCTGCGCGCCCTGCCTCCCGACGCCGCGACCGGCGACGAGGCGATCGTTCTCTCCCACCGCCAGATCGAACTTGGCCGCGGTTACCTCGACATCGACTCGCCCATCGTCATCCGGATGGTCGAGGGGGAGCGCGACGAGAATCTCGCAACTCGCGTCGAGAAGCGGCTGACGGCCGCCCATGCGCTCCGCCGATCGCTGTTCGACCCAGCCCAGACGGATGCCTGGCGCCTGATCAACGGCGAGGGCGACGGCATCCCGGGCCTCGTGATCGATATCTATGGGAACGCGGCCGCCGTGCAGATCTACAGTCTCGGCCTCGAGCCGCTGATCGGCGTCATCGCCCGCACCCTGCCCCGCCTCATGCCCGACCTGCGCTGGATCTGGCGCCGCAACCACGTGAAGCGGGCCTCGGGTCCCGCCGCCGGCCTGGTGATGGGCCGCGACATGCCCGAGAAGATCCGGTTCCGCGAAAATGGGCTGAAGTTCCAGACAGACTTGCAAAGCGGTCAGAAAACCGGCTTTTTTCTCGACCAGCGGGACAACCGCGCTCTCATCCGTCAGGTCGCCCGCGGCCAGCGCGTCGCCAACGTCTGCGGCTACACCGGCGCCTTTTCCGTGGCCGCCCTGGCCGGTGGCGCCCGAAACGTCGTGACGGTCGACTCGGCCAAACCGGCGCTGGCCGAAGCCGTCGATAACCTGAAGCTGAACGGGTTCGACCCTTCGAAGAATCCCGTCGTCACGGCCGACATGTATGACTACCTTCAGGACCCCCGCAACGGCCCCTTCGATCTGCTGATCGTCGATCCGCCGTCGATGGCCCGCAACCGCGCCGACCTCGAACGCGCCTCCCGTGCCTACGTCAAGCTCAACACCCTCGCGTTCGGCCGTGTCGCCCCGGGCGGCTTGTTGTTCACCGCCTCCTGCACCAGCCAGTTCAGCCGCGAAGCCTTTGTCGAAGCCGTCACCGAGGCATCCCGGAAAGCAGGGCGGCGCGCCCGCATCATCCGCGAAAGCTTCCATGCCACCGATCATCCCATTTCCCTCGCCCACCCCGAAGGCCGGTATCTGAAGGGGCTTCTGCTGGAGGTCGCCTGATGAAGCCGCATCGGCCGTTCTTCGAAGTCGGCGCCGCCGTCGTCGTCCACGGTTCCCGCGTGCTGCTCGCAAAGCGCACCGGGGGCGATCTCGACGGACTCTGGGAGTTCCCCGGCGGCAAACTGGAAAACGGGGAGTCGCCGGCCCAGGCCGTCGTCCGTGAACTGGTCGAGGAGCTGTCGCTCGACGTCATTCCCCACGAGCGGCTCCTCGTGCTCGAACACGCGTATCCCGACAAGGATATCCGGCTGCATTTCGTGCGGTGCGAACTCGCCACCGAACCCGACCCCGCCTTTCCCCCGGCGCCCGCCGACCATGCGGCCTGGTTCGAACCCCGCGCGTTTCCGCTCCGCGACTTCTGCCCCGCCGACCGCCTCGCGGCAGGGAACATCCCCTGGCAGGCCCTGACATCACCACAGGAGTAACCCATGTCCGACCAGCCCCGCCTGTTCGTCATCAATCCCGGCTCGACAACGACCAAGATCGCCCTGTACGAAGGGGAACACGTGCGCGAGATCCACGAACTCGAGCATGACCGCGCCGAGCTCGCGAAGTTCCCGACCACTCTTTCCCAGCTGGAATACCGACGCGATGCTCTTCACAAGGCACTGGCCTTCTGGAACGTCCCGGTCTCTTCGCTGTCGGCCGTGATCAGCCGCGGCTGTCCGCTGAAACCCCTCCAGAGCGGCGTTTACGCGATCGATGAGGCCATGCTGTCCGACATCCGGAGCGGCCGGCTCCAGGACCATGCCTCCCACCTCGGGCCGCTTCTCGCCCACGAGATCGCCGAGGAAGCGAAGATCCCCGCCTTCATCGCCGACCCCGTCTCGGTCGACGAGTTCGATGAGGTGGCCAGGATCAGCGGCTGGCCGGATCTTCCGCGCGGCACCCTCTCGCATGCCCTCAACATCAAGGCGATGCTGCGCGAGGCGGCCGAAGAGCGGGGCGTCGAACCCGAGACGCTGAACGCCGTCGTGGCGCATCTGGGCGGGGGATTTTCGATCGCCGCCGTCCGGAAAGGCCGGATCGTAGACGTGAACAACGCGAACGACGGCGGCCCCTTCTCGCCCGAGCGCGTCGGCACCCTTCCCCTCGTCGGGCTTCTCAAGCTCTGTTATAGCGGCAAATATACCTACGACCAGCTCCGGAAGATGCTGATCGGCAAGGGCGGTCTGATGGCCCACCTCGGCACCGCCGACGTCCGTGAAGTCCTCAAGCGCATCGATGCCGGCGACCAGAAGGCCCGGCTGGTGCTCGAGGCGATGTGCTACCAGATCTCGAAGGAGATCGGGGCCATGGCCGCCGTGCTGTGCGGCAAGGTGGACATGATCATCCTCACTGGCGGCATCGCTTATAATCCGTTCGTCGTCGAATACGTGCGGGAGCGGGCGGGCTTCATCGCCCCCCTCGTCATCAAGCCCGGCCAGAACGAGCTGAAGGCCCTGGCGGCACACGCCCTGCGGGCCCTGATGCACCCGGAAGTCATTCAGAACTACGCATAAAGGAGCGACCATGCGATTTTCCGATCTCGATGCCAAGCTTCAAACCGGACGCGTTCCCCTGGCGATCTGCATGCCCGAAGACGTCGAGGCGATCCTCGCCGCCAAGGAGGCCTCGGATCTGGGATATGTCGAGTGCCTGTTCGTCGGCAATCCGGACGTGATGAAACCGCTTCTCGAAAAAGAAACACCGGGCTTTTCCCCCCGGATCATCGAAGCCCGCACTCCCGAAGCCGCCGCGGCTGCCACGGTCGAACTCGTCCGGAAGGGCGAGGCGAAGGCGCTGATGAAGGGGACGATCTCGACGCCGACCCTCCTCAAGGCGATCCTCAACTCCGAAACAGGGATCAAGATGAGCTCCGTTCTCTCCCACGTCCTGGTGTTCGAGTGGAACGGCTCGTTCCGGTTCCTCAGCGACGGCGGCATGGTTCCGCACCCCACGCTGGCCGAGAAGCACGAGATCATGCAGAATGCCGTTCACATCGCAAAAAAACTCGGTTGCGAGAAGCCGAAGGTCGCCGTCCTCTCGGCAGCCGAAACCGTGAGTTTCAAGATGCCCAGCTCGGTCGATGCCGCGGTCCTGGCCAAGATGAGCGAGCGCAAGCAGCTCAAGGGGATGACCGTCGACGGCCCGCTGGCCCTCGACAACGCCCTCTCCCTCGAATCGGCCCATCACAAGGGCCTCCACAACGATGTCGTCGGCGTCGCCGACGTGTTCATCGTGCCCGACATCGACACGGGGAACATCCTCGGCAAATCGATGATGTATTTCGCCGGCATGCAGACCGGCGGTCTGATCGTCGGGGCGACGGCGCCGGTGATTCTTCTCTCCCGCTCCGACACCAAGGATATCCGCATCAACTCGATCAAGCTGGCGCTCGCGGCCGGCCTCTGATTCCGTTCCGACCCCGCAGAACACGGCCGGCGGCACCCGATGGTGCCGCCGGCCGTCATATTGCGCAATGTTTTATTTCACACAATATTTTATCACGATCCAGACAAATCCCTTGAGTCCGGCCCTGATCGGCTCGAGGATCGGGCATCCCGGTGAAACGCGCGCAAGCGAGGGGCCGACCCGCCGGTACCAGGAGATCGCGATCCGGCCGGGCAGGGAGCGGCGCAGGGTGCCATCCCGGAACCGCCGGAGGGCAACCGTCTCGGGGGCGTCTTCCCCGAACAGCCGGGTGGCCACGAAGCAGGCCTCGCTCTTTTCCTCTTCCGTGATATCGCCCCCGGCCGGCATGTCCCCCACCGGATAATTCGGATCGATCTCGCGAATCCGCTCCATCGCCTTGCGCGCCTTGAGCGGGTTGTTCGACATCAGGTGGCACTTGTAGGCGCCGACCAGGGCGCGCAGGTTGTAGGGGTCGGCGGCGATCGCGTCGAGGTAATGGTCGAGGGCTTCCTTCACCTTCTTCAACTGCGTGGTCGAGCCCGCCAGCTGCTCTTCGGCAAGCGTCAGACACTCCTGGCCCCTGGCGAGATTGTCTTCGAGCTTCTGCAGCTCGATCTTCTTCTTCAGACGCAGGGCCTCGTTGTCGTTCTCGTTGATCCGCAGAAGGGTCTCGGCGCAGGCCAGCGCGTCGCGCATACGGCCGATCCGGTAGAGGGTCTCGCCCTTGAGCAGCATCAGTCCACGATGGACGGGAAGGGTGTCGATGCCGATGTTCGCGATCCGGATCGCCTCTTCGAACTTCTCGGCACTCACCAGCGCCTTGGTTTCGACCCAGACGTGCTGGGACCGCATCTTGTTCATCTCCACCCAGTATTCCTGCGCCTTCTGGAGCCGCTCCTTGAGCTGGAGCATCAGATCGGCGCGACCAAGCTCGGCGTAGCAGACGGAAAGACCGCGCAGACCGTCGATATGCATGGGTTCTACTTCGAGAACTTTTTTATAAATCTCGAGGCAGGTCTCGATATCCGGAATCAGTTCCGTCTGAACCTTCTTGACGTCGACAAAGGGTTTTTCCCCGTCGAGGCTGACCGGCTCGAGAAGCTGCTGGGAGCGACTCAGAATCTCCTGCCACTGGGCGCGGGCCTTGTTGAGCTGGCCGTTCAGAAGCTTCGCGCGAAGCTCCCGGTAATCCTGGCGGTTACCCATGAACACCGGAACCTCGTAATGAAGCCGCTTGAAGATGTTGTAGGCCGAGGCCGTCTCGCCTTTGGCGAGCAGCAGCCTGCCCGAGAGGTAGACCGTAGTCGCCGTCTCGCCGGAACGCTTTTTCAGCTCGAGCAGGCGCTCCTCGGCAAGATCGGGCCGGTCGAGAAGGATCGCATCCAGAATCGGCTGGGCACCCTCATCGAGAGGAGCATCCCCCTCATCGTTGTCGGGGGCGAGATCTTCCTTCCAGGTTTCACGCTCCTGCGTCATTCCCTCTCCGTCCGTCGTTCAGTTCGCCCGGGTGAAGCATCATCACACGCCGGGAGGTCACCCGACCCATGCCATCTCGGGACCGTCCGAGTCTAGCGGTTCCGATGCACGTACGTCAACCGATACTCCGCCGCAATCCCGTGTCTCGGGACACCCCGACGGCATCCCATCCAGGGAAAGCGGGAACTCCGCCAGCTCACCCCCTCATTGGAGCGGGATTTGCGGATCCCGCCGTCATCGGATACAATGACAGAAATCGATGTTGGAGGAAACGTATGAAATCGACATTCCGGCGGATCTGCAGCGTGGTTCTCGTCCTCTCTCTGCTGTTCCAGTCCGTTCCGGCGGCATTCGCCCAGCCGGTCAAGGCCGACGGGCCGATGGCCTTCGTCCGTGCCGATCTCCTCGAAGCCCGGCGCATCCTTTCTTCTGAAGGCGGTGCCAAGGTTTCCCAGGATGCGCTTCCCCCGCTCGACCACGCGAAACAGTTGGTGGGTGAGAACGCGTTCGTCCGCGCGTATCCCGACCAGGCCCGCGAACTGCGCAAAGGCATCGAGAAGGCCCGCCTCAAGGTGCTCTGGAACGACCGGAGCGAGGCACTTTCGATCGTGAACCGTCTGCTGGGCCTGGCCGACACCTGCGCCAAGCCGCCCGTCGTCCAGACCCCCTGCGGAAACGGCCCCGGCGCCGCCACCGCTCTCGGCGCAACCCTGATCGCCGGCCTCGGCGCGGTGCTCGTCGCCCTGATGTTCGGTTTCGGTCAGGTTTCCCACCGCTGATCATTCTATAACGTTACGTATTTGAAAGCCCTCTCCGGCGACGGAGGGGGCTTTCGTTTTGCCGGTTGACCGCCGCCCCGGGGCCGCGTATGCTGGAACGATAGCGCGGAATCTGTCGAAAGACGGCGGAAACCGCTCCGAGAGTTGGCGGAACAACGGAGAGGATGGCATGTTCACACGCGTGATTTCCGGCGCGATTGCCGGGTATGACCCGATCCTGGTCGAAGTCGAGGCGGATCTGGCCCCGGGCCTGCCTTCGTTCGCGGTCGTCGGGCTCCCCGACACCTCGGTGAACGAGTCGAAGGAGCGGGTCCGGGCCGCGCTCAAGAATGCCGGGTTCGACCTGCCCCCCCGCCGCATCACGATCAACCTCGCCCCCGCCGACATCCGGAAAGAGGGCTCCGGCCTCGACCTGCCGCTTGCCCTTGCCCTGATGGCCTCCGCTGGCTTCATCGCCCCTGACCGCCTCGAAAAGCTGCTGATCGCCGGAGAGCTTTCGCTCGACGGGCGGCTGCGCCACACCCGCGGCATTCTGCCCCTCGCACTCCTCGCCCGCGAACAGGGACTGAGCGGCCTCATCGTTCCCGCCGCCAACGCTCGCGAAGCCCGTGTCGTCCCGGGAATCACCATCCACGCCTTCGAGTCGCTGGCCGAGATCGCCGCGGCACTCCAGAGCCCTTCTCCGCTGCCGGCCGTCGATCCGACAGCCGATGCCCCGTCGTCCTCCGAGCCCGCCTCGGACCCTTCGTTCAGCCACATCGATCTTGCCGAGATCAAGGGTCAGGCCGCCGCCCGCCGCGCCCTCGAGATCGCCGCCGCCGGCGGCCACGGGATCTTGTTCTCCGGCCCCCCCGGTTCGGGCAAGACGATGCTGGCCCGCACCCTTCCCACGATCCTGCCGCCCCTGACCTTCGATGAGGCGCTCGAAGTGACGCGCATCTACAGCGTGAAAGGCCTCGTTCCCCCCGGTGGTGGCCTGATCGAGCATCGGCCGTTCCGTGACCCCCATCATACGGTTTCGGATGTTGCGCTGATCGGCGGCGGACGATCCCCGGGACCCGGCGAGGTGTCGCTCGCCCACCACGGCGTCCTGTTCCTCGACGAGCTGCCCGAGTTCCGAAAGGCCGTTCTCGAGGGGCTGCGCGAGCCGCTTTCGGAAGGCCGCGTCGCGATCGCGCGTGCCGCCGGAACGGCCAGCTTCCCGGCCCGGTTCATGCTCGTCGGTGCGATGAACCCCTGCCCCTGCGGCTTCGCCGGCGATTCGCACCGGAGCTGCAAATGCACGGCACGCCAGGTCGTCGCCTACCGGCAGAAATTGTCGGGACCCCTGCTCGATCGCATCGACATCCAGATCCACGTGCCGCGGCTCGCCCCGCACGAGCTTGCCCAGGGCGCCCCCAGCGAGGAGTCGGCGAAGGTGCGAGAGCGCGTCGCGGCTGCCCGGCGGCGTCAGCACGCCCGCCATCCGCGCGGCATCCTGATGCTCAACGCCCATCTTCCCGCCCGCCGGCTCAAGGCCGATGCGGTTCTCGACGAAACCGCCCAGCATCTGCTGCTCCAGGCCGTTCGACGATTCAGTCTGTCCGCACGCGCCTATGACAAGATCATCCGGGTCGCGCGTACCATTGCCGACCTCGAGGGAGCCGCCGGCATCACCACCGCACACGTTGCCGAAGCCGTTCAGTACCGCGCGTTCGACCCCGCCGGCGATCCCGCAGGCCCGGATTGACACCCGAAATGCGCACCGGTAGCATGTTCCCAGATCATTTCGCCGAGGCGAGAGGAGTTTCATGAAGCAGACCGAGTTTCTGAAGGGCGTTTCCCTGTTTTCCGGTCTCCCCGACGAGGGGTTCAAGGTGCTCGAGCAGCGGGCCGAGGTCATCCAGTTCCCGCGTGATGCCTTCATCTGCAAGGAAGGCCAGAAAGCCGACGCGATGTTCATCATCCGCTCCGGTATCGTCCAGATTTTCTGCGATGACGGTCACGGCGGCCGGAAGGTGCTGACCCACCTCAAGCTGGGGGAGTATTTCGGGGAAATGGCCCTCTTCACCGACGAACCCCGCACGGCAAGCGGCATCGCCCTTGCCGAGACCGAGGTCATCCGCATCAAGAAGGACGACCTCTACGCCCTTCTCGAATCGACTCCCAAGTTGTCCATCTCGATCATCCGCACCCTGTGCGAACGTCTCGCCCGCGCCAACCTCGGCGGTTCGGTCTCGAAGAGCGGGTCGGTCTTCACCGTCATGGGCCCCGACACCTCCTCGGGCAAGAGCTTGTTCGCCCGCAATCTGGCCCTCGCGATGCAGAAGATTCTCGGCAAGGAAGTCCTGCTGTTCGACCCGAACCTGCGCGACGACCGCGTCGCCCGCCAGCTCGGCATCGAACAGCATTCACGCATCATCGACGAACTCGTCGACCGGGAACGGATCGCCGACCTGAAGAAATATATCGTGAAGGCCCCTTGCGGCCTGCTCACCCTGCTTCCCCAGGAAAACGGCCTGACCGACCTGCGGCTGAAGGAGTTCCATACCTTCGCTCTGCTGAAGACGATCCTCGAATCCTTCGAGTTCGTCGTCGTCGATTCGAGCTCGATGTTCACCAAGGTGACGAAAGAGCTTGTCCAGTCGTGCAGCAAGATCGTGTATCTCATCTCGAGCAAGAACGTCTCGATCCGCGGCCTCATCGACCACTTCGAGGAGACGCGCCGCTCCTGGAAAGTCGACCCCGAGCGCGTGGTCTACGGCGTGAACCATCTCTCCGAAGATCCGAAGCAGGAAAGCCTGATCACCGAGGCCGACCGTGCCTTCATCCGGTTCGAGATCCCCTTCGACAAAGCCCTGCACGGCCGTCGCGACCCCGACCGCGAGACGCTGCTGCAGCGCGATCCCGCCCATCCGCTGTCGAACATAGCCCAGGCTCAGGCCGACGCCATCCTGTATGACCAGGTGCTGGCCCTGTCGCTTCCCGCGTTCGAGAAGGAGCCCGCGAAGCGTGATCTGGCGCAGCGCTGGGCCGAGACCGGCATGAAGGAGCTCGAAAAGTCCCTGTGTCACGTCGAACTGCGGAGCACTGTCGACGCACAGGGCAACGCCTGTCATCTGCTGTCCGGCCGCACGGCCAAATGGCTCCTGAACGAACGGATGATCGCAGTGATCGACTTCGCCGGCAAGTTCAAACAGGAGTTCGGCCTCGCCCAGGTCGTCTTCACCCTGAACGGCCAGGGAAGCAACGTCTAACAGTTATAACGCACCCTCCACCTGCCGCGGCCCTCGACGGGCCGCGGCAGGTCATTTCACGGTCACGGACGCGGAAGCCGGGGATTCGTTGCGAAAGCGTTCGCCCATGGCAATGCGATCGATGGCCGGGGGGTGGCTGTACAGCCAGAACACCCGCCAGGGGTGCGGCAGAAGATCCGATCGGTTGTCACGGGCCAGGCGTTTCTCGGCATCGATGAACACGTCGGCCAGCCCGGTCAGTTCGAGCGAGGCCAGATCGGCCTGGCGCTCGAACGCCTGGCTGATCTGCGCCTCGACAGGGGCGGCCAGCAGCCCCAGCACCATGCTCGCCGCGAAGAAGAAGGGCAGATTCGAAGCCCGCCAGATCTCGCCCAGCCGCATCGCCGGCTCTGCGGCGATCAACGGATAGAGCCACCACAAAACCGCCGCCCCGAGCAGCCCGCCCAGGAATCCGAGCGTCAGGCCGATCCGGACATGATCGTGACGCCAGTGGCCTGCCTCGTGCGCGAAGATGAGCGCAGCTTCGTCGACCGTGTGGCTCTTGATCAGCGTGTCGTACAACACGATCCTCCGCTTCCCGAACAGTCCGGTGAAATATGCATTGGTATGTTTCGAATACCGGCTTTCGTCGATCTCGTAAATATCGTCCACCGGAACCTCGGCCTTTGCCGCGATCTCGAGGATCCGGCTCCGGAGTGGCCCCTCGGCGAGCGGCTTCTGTTCGTAGAACAGCGGAGTGATGAGATACGGCATGAGCAGGGTGAGAACGATCCCGTAGGCCGTCGTTGCGGTCGGCAGCAGCAGCGGCCACCAGGAGCCGCACCATTTCAACACTCCCAGGGCCACGAGAATGCCGACGGTCTGGAACGACCAGCCGACGAGGCAGCTCTTGGCATACCGCCATGCCCATTGAGCCGCCGTCATCTCGGAGAATCCCATCCGCTGTTCGCAGACATACCCGAGGTAATAATCGAGCGGCAGCATCGAAAGTCGCGCGACGACCAGCACGACGAGCGTGAGCGCCGCTCCCGCAATCCAGAAACCACCGGGCAGGGCCGCTTCCAGCCTTGCTTCGAGCAGTTTCAGCCAGCCGCTCCGCCAGAGCAGCAGCAGAACCGCCAGCTGCATGTAGCCATACACGAATCGTGCCCCGAATCCGTTCTTCACATAGGCACGGCCCCGCTCGATGTCTTCCGCCGTGAAATGGCGCAGCACACGTTCCTGGCTGACGGGATCGGCGTTTCCCTGCCAGGCGAGCCCGAGCAGCGTCGCCCGGACCAGACACCAGACGAACACCAGCCCCCAGACCCATTTCATCATGACTTCAACTCCCTCTGCATCGCCATCTTCATCCTGTTTCATCATACCCCGGAACGCGCCTGCCGACAAAACTCCCGAATACACGCAGGCTGGCCATGTGCCGTCTGCAGATCTGTTGACAAGGAGCTGCACGCACGGTAAAAATGCGGCATCATGACGCCGCATCCCGGGAACTCAACGCCGGCATCCCCACCCCGCAAGCCGGGAATCGACTGCCATTCCTGTGTGCATTACTTCGTCACCTGGGAACCAGCCGCACCGCACGGCTGCCGCGGTCACGGATTCAAATCCCGCCAGCTCCCCGCAATCGTCGTCCAGGCAAGTTCCGGAATGGCGTGCCTGCTGTATACCCCCAAACGGCCGCCCCGCCGATAAACCGGAAAAATCACCCGGCCTGTAACCCCATCCATGCATCCGGGGTCGTCCGTTGAGAGGTGATCGGGACGGATTTGCATTTCCCGGTACCGTATGCTAACGTACCGCGTCATTCCCTCCAGGAGGATGTTCTTTTGTCAGAGTATCCGGGAACCGGTTCCACCGGTTGTGCGTTTGTTTGGTCGGCGGTGTTTTTCCGCTCAGGGATCGCCTGACCCCTGCCGATGAATAACGAAGAAGATCGCCCCACAGACGACAAACGCAAGGAGGCATTCAGCCCAACCATGGAACAGTGCACACGGATCCATTTCATCGGCATCGGCGGCGTAGGAATGAGCGGTCTGGCACAGATCTGTCTCACCGCCGGGAAGCCGGTCAGCGGGTCTGACGTCGCCTCCAATACCAATACCCGGGCTCTCACCGCAGCCGGAGCACGCATTTTCATCGGCCACGCAGCCGCCAACATTCCGGCCGACACCGCGAAGGTCATCGTTTCGACGGCGATCTCCCCCGACAACGACGAACTCCTCGAGGCCCGGAAGCGCAACCTGCCCATCTGTCACCGCTCGGATCTTCTCGCCGAGCTGTTTCTCGATTCGCACACCGGCATCGCCGTCGCCGGCTGTCACGGCAAGACCACCGTCTCTTCGATGATCTCGACGATGCTGATCGAAGCCGGCCAGGATCCGACCTGCGTCGTTGGCGGCCACGTGCCCGCCATCAACGGCAACGCCCGCGCCGGCCGGTCCGGCCTGTTCGTCGCCGAAGCCGACGAGAGCGACGCCACGTTCCTGAAGTATTTTCCACACAGCGCCGTCATCACGAACATCGACAACGACCACATGGATCACTACGAAAGCCTCGACGCGATCGTCAAAGCCTTCGAGATCTTCGCGGGTCACATCAATCCGAACGGCACGCTGTATCTGTGCACCGACGATCCGATCGCGCGCAACATGGCCCTCCCCGAAGGCCGCCGCATCATCAGTTACGGCATCACGAATCCGGCCGATGTGATGGCCACCGAGGTCGATCTGCAGCCCTTCGGCTCGCGGTTCACCCTGGTCATCGGCGGCGTGCTGCGCGGCACCTTTGAACTGCGTGTTCCCGGCCGTCACAATGTGCTCAACGCCCTCCCCGTGATCGCTTTCGGCCTCGACATCGGCCTGACGATCCGCCAGATCCAGGACGGCCTCCGCCGATTCCGCGGCGCCGGTCGCCGGTTCGAGCTGAAGGGCTCATTCGACGGCATCACCGTGATCGACGATTACGGCCACCACCCCAGCGAAATCAGCGCGACGCTCGCCGCCGCCCGGTCGCTGAACGCCAACCGCGTGATCGTGGTGTTCCCGCCCCACCGCTACACCCGCACCCAACTGCTGAGCCGTGAGTTCGGCCGCTGCTTCAGCGACTGCGACAAACTGTTCATCACCGAGATCTATGCGGCCTCTGAGCAGCCGATCTCCGGCGTCAGCAATAAGCTGATCCTCGATCAGATGCCCATGGCCGACCGCCGCAAAGCCAAGCTGGTCAAAACGACCGATGATCTGGCCTTCCAGCTGATGCAGATGCTCGAACCCGGCGACGTGGTGTTCACCCTCGGCGCAGGCACGATCACCAATCTCGGCCCCGAGCTGCTCGATCGCATGCGCGTGCGCGCCCACCAGCTCGAGGAACTCACGGCCCAGCCGGCCGTCTGAGCCTTCGGGAACAACGCCCCATGCCGAATCTTGCCGCCACCCTTCTGCTGCTTTCGCTGCCGGTGTTTGCCGGCCGCATTCTCGTCGATGCGACATTCCTCTGCCTCGATGCGTTGAAACGCCGCTACGGCAGCCACTGAAACCAGACCAACGAACGGGCGGCGGGCCGATTGGCCCGCCGCCCGTTCGTTTGGCCGGGGGCGAAGCCCCGGCGCCCCTCATCAGGGCGTGGTCAGGCCAAGCACATACGAGCCGCTGCCGAGCAGGAATTCCTGCATGATGCCGTTCACTTCCTGCCGGGTCACGGCGCGGATCAGATCAGGATACTTCGCGTGGTATTCGAAGCCGAGGCCGAGCATCTCGTCGCTCGCGAACACATCGGCCTGAGCCTGGTTGTTCACCAGCTCGAGCGCATGCTGGCCGATGATGTACTGCTTCGCGTCGTTCAGCTCCTCATCCGAGAAACCTTCGGTCCGGATCTTCTCGAGCTCCTCGATCAGCCGGACCCGGGCCGTCTCGGTCCGCTCGACCGCCGTGCTCAGCGTCGCGAAGAAGTAGCCGGCGACGCGCGTTCCGACGTTGGCCGCAAACACCGAGTAGGCCAGCGAATCCTTGTCGCGCAGGCTCGAAAAGAGCCGCGATGACATGCTTCCCGAAAGGATGTTCTTGAGAACGTCCATTGCCGGACCGCGCGGATCGTTGCGGGGGAAGGTGCGCGTGGCGACCATGATCTGCGCCTGTTCCCGGTTGAGGCGGGCCGTGACGGTGGCCGGCTCGGTGATCGGGTCGAACTTCGGCACACGCAGCTCCGACTGGGAGCCCTTGTCGATCTCGGACAGCCGGGACATCAGGCGGTCTTTCACGTCCCGGACGAAGATGTCACCGACGACGGCGACCACCATGCCGGAACCGACGTAGTTTTCCCCGAAAAACCTCTTCACGTCGGAACGCCGCAGATTCTGGACCTGATCGGCAATTCCGAGGTTCGAGTAGCCGATCGGATGGCCGGGGAACAGGGTCTCGAGAACATTGCGGCTCGTGAAATAATACAGATCGTCATCCTGCTCCTTGATCTGTTCGAGCGCCTTGCTCTGCTCCGTTTCGAACTCTTCTTCGGGGAACGAGGGACTGGTCAGGATCTCCATGAGCAGATCGAACGAGGGGTCGAATTTTTCCGAGAGGCACTGCATGTCGATGGAGGCGAAACTTTTGGCGGCCGAACACGAAATCGAGGTGCCCATCGACTCGAAGGTCCGGGCGATCTCGTCCGCTTTGTGCTGCTCGGTGCCCTTCATCAGCATCTCCGCGGTCAGGTTGGCGAGACCGGCTTCGTTCCGGCCTTCGCGGAGACCGCCGGCATCGGCATGAATCGAGACGGCGACGAGCGGCGAAGCATGATTCTCGCGAAGAATGAGCCGTATCCCGTTTTCCAGGGTGACCATCTCGGGTTTCTGGGGCCCGCTTGCGATGCGCGGTTCGTAGGAAACGACGGACATCCGAGCCTCGTCGAACAGGCCACGGGCGACCCGCTTCACGTCCTCGATGGTGACGGACCGGATCCGGTCAATGTAGGCATCGGCCTCTCCCAGGCGGCCGAGAATGCCGAACTGACCATAGGTGAAGGCCTGCGACTCGGCCGTCTCGCGGCTGAACACGGTCGTTGCGATGAGTTGCTGCTTGGCTTTCTCGAGTTCTTCCCGCTGGATCTCGCCGGCAACGAACTGCTTCAGCAGGTCGACGACGCGCTCTCCGAACTTCCTGATCGAACCCTGGGGCATCTGGCCCGAAACGATGAACAGGGAAGGATCTTTCGTCGTGTAGTAGGAAGCAGAGACGTCCGTGACCAGCCGCTCCTCCTCGACGAGGGCGCGGAACAGGCGCGAGGAGCGGCCGCCGCCCACCATCACCGAGATGACGTCGCAGATGAAATTGTCGGGATTGTCGATCGAAGGTGCATGCCAGGCCAGATTCACGTAGGACTGCTGGATATCGCCTTCTTCCCGGCGCTCGCGGCGCGCGTTCTGGAGGGGTTCGGAAGCGACCGTCTGATCGGGGGCGGCAACAGCCGGAGCGGTTCCCATGGTGCGGTTGACCACGGCGATAGCCTCGGTGGTGTCGATGTCGCCGACGATCACGACCCACATGTTCGAGGGCACATACCAGCGTTTGTAATAGCCATGGAGGGCATCCCGGGTCGCCGAAGCGAGGGTGGTGTCATAGCCGACGATCGGGTGCTTGTAGGGGTGAACGGTGTAGGCAGTCTCTTTCGTCATGTTGTAGAGGCGATCTTCCGGCTGGTCTTTGTCCATGCGGAGCTCTTCGACGACCACGTTGCGTTCTTTCTGGAACTCGGCCGGATCGAACGTGCTGTTCAGGACGGCATCAGCCTGCAGTTCCATGAGCCGGGTGAAATGCTCACGGGCTCCCGTCACGTGGAAACAGGTGCAGTCGGAGGAAGTAAAGGCATTCTGGGATGCGCCCAGCTTCTTGATCTCTTTGTCGAGCTGCCCGGTGGGATAGGTGGGGGTTCCCTTGAACATCATGTGCTCGATCAGGTGGGTGAATCCCTCCTCGCCAGGCTTCTCGTGCCGGGAGCCGACCCGGACCCAGATGTTCACGGCAACGACGGGGGCCGTTTTCATTTCCTTGATGAAAACGGTCAGTCCATTCTCGAGCGTGAAGAGTTTGCCGGAGAGGGGCGCCTGCGCCTCGGCGGTGACGGCCAGGCAGACGAACATCAGAGCAAGAACCAGCATCATGCCAATCTTCGAATGCGAATCCCAGGGCCTCGTTTGCACGTGTGGGCCTCCTTGTGGTGTGTCGGGGCCATTCTACCACATTCCGCCCCCCTCACATCCGCCCGACATCGGGGTGCACCCCAGCCGTTGTCTCTCCGCCATGCAGGTGGTTTTCGAACAAAGAACCGATCCGCCGATGACACATATGGCACAGATGAACACCGGAACGTATTCAAGTCATGGCGTTTTTGCCCATTCAGAAAATCAGGTGATCCCGGGCGCCCGTTCAACTCCAATGTTCATCTGCGCTCATCTGCCCGGTATCTGCGAATGCGTTCCGAATAGCGATGTACATATAAACGAAGGGTCTCCGTGGTGCGTCGATGTTCGATGAGGATCTCGGTGTTGGAGCTGACGATCGAAGGTCCGCGCAGGAGGGCATGGTATACTCCGGCCACCATGACTGGCGTTTCCATCGCGAAGCTGTTCCTCATTCTGGCAGGAAGTCTGCCGACGCTGCTCCTGATGCTCCTTGCACGCCCCGTCCGGGATGCCGTTTCCCGGGGAAATGCCCTGCGTCTTGCCCTGGGCGGCGGCTTCGTGCTGCTGATCTGCCGCCTTGTCGAAACCGCCCTCTCCGAGCTCGTGACCGCGCCCGGCTGGCTGCGTATCGTCATTCTTGCGCCCATCGTCGAGGAGACGGCCCGGTTCTCGTGGATCCGCATCGCCTCGGCCACCCATGTCGAAGCAGGAACGATCGCCGGTGGAGCGATGGGCATCTCGGAACATCTCGTCAAATGCCTGACCGAAGAGCTGCCCGTCAGCGCCATGGCGTTCCGCGCCCTCGCCACCTCGCCCTTCCATGGCCTCGCCGGTGGTCTGCAGAGCCTTTCGGGGAAATGGTTTTTCCGCTGTCTCGCCCTGCACATGCTGTTCAATGCCGGCATGCTCGCGGGCGGCTTCATCGGATGGTTCATGACGCTTGGCGCCCTCTGGACGAGCGGCTGTGCCTGGTTTTTGGGACTTCAGACGGAACGCGTGGACAGCGCCCGGGATCTCCCCGCACCGGAGACCGAATGACATGACCGCGTCCCCCAACAACCGAGCCGCCGCGCTTTCCGCCGTTGTTCTGCTCCTGGCGCTCGCACCGCTTGCCGAAGGCCGGGAAATCTATCAGGCCCGCTTCTGTCGCGAGGTTCTTCACATGCTTCTCGTGATCCAGGGGGTGCTCCTGGCCTGGAGTTCACGGCCCGGGTCATCCGAGGTGACGACAGCGGCGTCGCCTTCGCAGCGTGGCTCCGCCATCAGGGAAACGATCTCGGCCGCCCTTCTGCATGGCATCATCACGGGCGTCACCGGACTTCTCGGACTCGGCCTTCTCCAGATACTGACGGGTGCGTCCCAGTATGCAGCAGCGTGGGGAACAGGCTTGCTCGCTTTCCAGGCGGCGATCCTGACCGTTGTTCAGTTCGCCGCGCTCAGCCGCGTCCACCCGTTGCCCGCCTCGCTGATCACCCTCCTCGTTCTTCTCCTGGGCCTTCGTTCGGATCTGCCGGCCTTCGCGTCCGTGCTGCTCCCCGATTTCGCCGCCCTCGGCACGCGGGCCGGCTTCGTTTTCGAAGAGGCCGCATCCGCCCCTCTCCTCACACACAATATTGCATATCATATATTATATATGTGTTTTCTTTTTTCGATCCTGACATTTCCCCGGAGTCGCGGCGGTGTCGCCGAACCGCCCGAAAGGTGGGCGCTCACGGCCTGGCTCGTTCTCCCCGCGTTGGGAGCCACGCTGCTCGCCCTTGCGTGCGCGGATAGCCTCCGCAAAACCGGCGGCAATCTGTTCTGGCTCATCGCTTCGGAGTATCATCATACCGAGCCGTCCCGGGCCGTCTCGGCCGTCTTCCCTCCCGGGACCGCCGCGCGGCTCGAGCTGATCCCACCGCTGCGGGCGGCCCTTTTCTGCGATCCGGCCCAGCTCGAAACTCGCCTCCTCCTGGGCGATATCCTCCTCTCCGCCGCCGGAAACATCCCCGCGGGAACCGCCATCCTGGAACAGGGCAGCCGCATCCCCTCCCTCGCCTCAGAAGCGCACCGGTTCCCGGCCTCTCTGGCCCTGGCCGCCCTCGAACGCCATCGTCTCGAGCCGGCAGCCCCGTTCATCGCAACCCAGGCGCTTGCCTGGCTCGATCAGGCGTTGTCCCTCTCGGCCGCAGCCCCGGCCTCCCCGACCGCCGGCGACGTGTTCCACCCGGCGCAGTACCACCAACTCCGCGCCGTCATCCTGATCGGCCTGAAGCGGCACGACGAGGCAATCACCGCCTGGGAGCGTTCGGGCGAACGGATCGCCTCTTCCACCGACCTCGCGGCATTATATCTCTATGCATATACGAAAGGCGAGCCTCTCCCGTCCAGCCCGGCCGATCTCCGCCCCCTCCCCGCTCGCCAGCTCCCCGAGTCGACGGCAGAGCGCAACGCCCCCGAAGAATCCCGCCATGACGATCTCCCCGCCCCCGGCAGCCCCGGTTCACGACACCCCGCCCGCCCGCTCGCCCTTGCCCTGCTCGCCCTTGGTCTCCTGTCTTCCCCGGTCAGGAGATTCCTCATGAGAAATCCCGCCCGGAAGGCTCAAGCAATTTCCCGTTTCTGACGATACCAGAGACAAATTCCGTTCTCTGGAGATGACTCATGCAGAAACGCACCCGCCAGTTCGTTCTCGGAGGTCTCGCGGCCGTCCTGATGACCGCGTCCATGACCGAGCTTCCGGTCCTCGAGGCGATTTCCTACGGCGCGTCCTACAGCCGCCTGAGCCCCGAACTCCGGCTCGGGGTCGACATCGGCATCCTCGACGCCGCCGAACTTGATGGCAGCTCGCTCAACGCGCCGATCCACCGCCGCTCCTTCTCGGTGCTTCTCAAGCGCGTCCTGCAGATGATCGGCGCCCCTGCAGGTTCGGAGCTTTCCGACCTCCGCAAGGCCGGCATCTTCGATCCCTCCCCCGCAGGCCGGTCCGTTCAGCGGAAAGCCGCTCTCGAAGCTCTTGCCCGTTGCACGATGCATCTTGCCGACAACGGCTTCATAAGCCTCGAGTCGAAGCCCGCGGAGGACTTCACGGATTACCGGATCCCGGAAAAGTATCGGGAAGCCATCTCCTACATGCGCACCGCCAACATCGTCCGCGGCTATCCCGACGGCCGGTTCGGCGCTTCCCGGGCTCTGACCAAGAAGGAAGCCGTGTATCTTCTGTACCGGTATTACGAGCAGGTCGCCGGCGCGATGATGATCCGTCAGAAAGCCGACGGACCCCGGTTCGTCGATCTGCCTCTCGACCACCCCGCCATGATAAGCCTCAAGCTGATCGACAAGGCCGGCGGGTTCGACCGGATGAAGTTCGGCAAGAGCTTCGATGGCTACTCGCCCCTGCAGGCGAAGGATGCCACGGCCCTGATCGAGGCCATCCTCGCCAAGCATGAGCGCAGCCATGAAGCCGGCCAGGTGAAGGAGCTTCTCGCGAACCGCCCGGAGACGCAGGGCATCACCCGCAGCGATCTCGCCCGACTGCTCGGCCATCTCGTGAAAGCCTTCCCGGCGAGACTCGGAACCAGCGGCGGCTCGTTCACCTATACCGACGTCGAAGCCGGCACTCCGGACGCCGAAGCCTTGTCCGCGCTTGGCGAGAAAGGCATCTTTCTGGGATATCCCAACGGCTCGTTCCGCGGCGATGAGGTCGTGACACGGTATGAAACGGTCGGCATCATCCAGGCCGTTCTCACGACCCTCCAGCTCGTCACACCGGATGCCGAGGAACAACTTGCCGGGAAATCCGATTTCGAGGCCTTTGCGGCGCTTCTCAAAGCCAAGCGAGCGCGCGTCCAGAGCATTCTTCACCGGTCGGGCAGCAAGGCATCGGCAAAGTAAAAAAAACCCCCGGCCGAAGCCAGGGGATGAACAAAGCGAAAAGGCGGCAATTCAGAGCGTGCCGACCTCTCTCGTGAAGGACAACGCGCGAAGAACCGCAACATCTTTGACAACCGAACAACCGACGAGCTGAGAAAGCAGGGAAGCGGCTTCCAGTGTTTCGTTGACATTCCTTCCATGGAAAAGCCGGACGGCTTCGAGGCCCTCGCCCCGCCTGACATAGGCTTTGATCGTCCAGAGACAGGCCTTCGCCGTCAGGATGCACTCGGCCATCGGGCAAACCTCGATCTGAAGAACATCCTGAAAGTGGTAAGCAGCATGCTGGCTTGTCAGCAGACTCGACTCTTCGACCTCGATCCTGAGCCGGTCACGGGAAATGACGACGTTTTTCCGATAACTCGAGATCATCGCCCCGATCACGCACAGCAGAAGGGCAGCCCCCAGGCTGCCGATGCGGACGAGGCCGAAAAAGCAGAGCAGCGTATGCCCCGCGCAAGCCTGCCAGGCCATGCTGCATCCCGCCAGAAGGAACCCCACTCCGAGGACGGAACACGTGCGGGAGGTGCGGAAGGTCACATCCTCGGGATAATGATCCTCGATCTTCATTCCCTTCAAAAAACTCAGGAATTGCATTCTCAACTCTCCGCTCTCATTCGGTTTGTAAATTATGTTTAAGTTTGAAGCAGGCGGATATTAGCAGAGTCTCGAGAATACCGTCAATATATTTTTACATTCAAAATGGCGTACACTCGGTATCACAGATCAAGAAACTTGTTCCATGGGAAACTTTTTCAGGGGTACACAAGAACAGTTTCAATCTCTTTTCAGAACAAGAAAAAACGACTCGAATTGATCGAGTCGTTTTTTCTTGTTCGGGCCATGCCCGTGTACACAATTCAAGTCTTCACCAGCAAAGACTCCAGCTTGCGAATGTGTACCTCGGGCGCACATAGGGCAGTCCCGGCGGCCGGCAGAAGTTCGTCGCTCGAAAGGCAGCGTATTCCCAGGTCGAGGAGGGCACGCGTCGCGAGGCCGGCACCGTCGGTCAGCCTCCCGTCGAACGCACCGGCATAGACCCGGTGTACCCCGCAGGCGGGACTGCGCTCCGTCAGAACGGCCCCCTCTGCCCCCAGAAGGGAAGCAAAATGCGCAACGGTGCGGGCTCCGAGAAGATACGGATGCGTGACATCCACCCCTTGGTTCGTGAGGATACGCGCCCTGCCGGCCAGCACGTCGACAGCCGGCCCCTGGAGCTCGGAGGGCGGGCGAGGCGTGGGCAGTCCTCCTAGCTGCTCCGGGCAAACGGGCAGAAAAACGAAACCTGCCGCTTTCGCGGCAGGCATCACATGGCGGAAGAAGGTCTCCCAGTGCGGGTGGGGACCGCCCTTGTAGCGGGTTTCAGCCCCGAGAAGGCAGGCGCTGATCAGAAGAAGCCGGGACGCCATGGGCTCAGGGGGTGACCACGCTGGGGAAGCTCCGGAGCATATAGATCAGCGAAGGCCCGATCAGCCACACGAAGATGCTGGGGAACACGAAAAAAACGAGAGGGATGAGCAGCTTGACGGGAAGCTGGTTGACCCGCTCTTCGGCCTGGATCATCCGCTGATACCGCATCTGCTCGGCCTGTGCGCGAAGGGTGGGCCCGATCTCGGCACCAAGCCGCTGTGCCTGGATGAGCGAACTGACGAACGTGAAGAAGGAAAGCACCTGAACGCGTTCCGCCATCTCCGTCAGGGCTTCTTCGAGGCTCTTTCCGAACTTGATATCGGACAGGAACATCTGGAACTCGACGACGATGTCGGTCGGACGTGACTTTTCGACGATTTTCTGCATCCCGCCGATCAGGTCGAGACCGGCCTCGATCGAAAGCGAGAGCAGGTCGATCGTGTAGGGCAGCTCGTATTCGATGTTCTGCTGCCGCCGCCGGATGAGGTGGGTCAGATACAGGCGCGGGAGATAGAAGCCGATCGGCAGCAGAACGAGCAGCAGCACGACTCCCAGAAGTCCGTATTTCAGGGGCTGCAGGAAAAAAGCGATGCCGAGCGTGAAAACCAGCGCAGACACTTCCTGAAGACCGAGCACCTCGTTCACCGAAAGATCCGCGGGACTGCCGGCCGCTCCGAGCAGATATCGGAGCTCTTCGCGGATCCGGTCGATAAGACCTCCGCCCAGGCGCTCGTTCATCGAAGCCAGGATTTTCAGCAGAGGCCGGATGAGCCACCAGCGACCCGCCTTGCGTTTGGGATCGTTCGTGACCGCCATCTGATCCTCGGGATCGGGCATGATCCCGCTGGTCATGCGATTGATGAAGAACAGGCCGAGAATGGAGGCGAGCAGCGATGCGATCAGAATGAGCTGGCCGAACGGATTGTCGATCAGAGGCAGCAGGTATGACGGGTTCCAGAGAAAGACGAGGCCGGCGCAGATCAGTGGAAGCGCCCCGATCAGGTTGCCCGATATGCGCGCATGCGCCGTGCCGGCGATGATCTTGCCCATGATGCGTTTCCGCTCGGCCACCGTCACGACGATCTGCTTGTAGAGATCCTCGAGATTCCCCCCCGTGTCCTGCTGGAAGATCGTCGCGTTGATCGCAAGCCTGAGGTCCGGACTTGGAACGCGTTTCGCAAGATTGCCAAGAGCATCCACCATGGGAACGCCGAGACGGCGCTCCTGAACAAGCGTCCGGAATTCGTTGCACAGGGGTGCGGGTGTCGAGACGGCCACGAGTTCGAAGGCCTGGTCGAGGTTGCGGCCCGCCTTGAGCGACGAGTTGATCATCAGAAGCGCTTCGATCAGCTGGTCTTCGAAGTTCGCTCCCGTGATCTTCCGCAGAATCGAGGGCCGCTTTCCGACGTCGCCGAGCCCCTTCGCCTTTCTGGCCTGCATCGTGAACTCGATCTGTTCCTCGAGGAACAGGTAGATGCCCACGACGACGGCAAGTATCGCCATGACCTTCAACAACGTGATCAGACTCAGTGTCATAGATCCTCCTTAGGCGCTCCGCTCTTCCAAGTTGCGTTTTTCGCTTTTCTCGACCTTGAACAATCCAGCAACCCTCTCCAGGAGCTGCCCGGGGCTTTCCCGGATGAATTGGGGAACATACCCCGTCGGCAGCATCTCTCCGAACACCCCACCGTCTTCTCCGATCCATTTCTTTTCGAACTTGTAGACGGTTTCCGTCTGGATCGAGGCATCGTGGATGCCGATCACTTCGGCCACTTCCACGATCCGGCGCGTCCCGTCGGACAGGCGGGCTGTCTGAATCACGATGTTGACCGCGCTGGCGATCTGCTCACGCACGGCCCGCAGCGGCAAATCGACCCCCGCCATCAGAACCATCGTCTCGAGCCGGGCGAGAGCGTCGCGCGAGGAGTTGGCATGGAGCGTGGTGAGCGAGCCCTCGTGGCCGGTGTTCATCGCCTGGAGCATGTCGAGCGCCTCTTCGCCGCGGCACTCGCCGACGATGATGCGATCGGGCCGCATGCGGAGGGCATTGCGAACCAGGTCGCGGATCGTGACCTGCGTCTTGGCCTCACCGGCCTGCTGCCGCGCTTCCAACCGCCCGAGATTCTCCTGCGAGAGTCGAAGCTCGGCCGAATCCTCGATGCAGATGATGCGCTCGTCAGGCTGGGTGTTCATCGAAAGAACGTTGAGCAGCGTCGTTTTTCCCGAGCTCGCGCCACCCGAGACGATGATGTTGCGCCGCATCTTGACGCACAGTTTGAGGAACTCGGCAACCTGCTGGGTCAGGGCCTTGAAGCGGAACACCAGGTCATCGAGCGTGTACGGCGTGTTCGAAAACTTGCGTATCGTCAGCATGGGCCCTGTCAGCGAAAGGGGCGGAATGATCGCATGAACGCGCGAGCCGTCGGCCAGACGGGCATCGACGAAGGGCGTCCGCTCGTTCACGGTCCGGCCGATCGGCATCAGGATGCGATCGATGACGGTTTTCACGTGGTCGGCATTGTTGAAACTGCCATCCGTCTGGTGAAGCCGGCCGCGCTTCTCGACGAAAATCTTCGAGGGGCCGTTCACCATGATTTCATCGACATCCGGATCACGGATGAAATCCTCGAGCGGCCCCAGGCCGAGAATGTCGTCGAGAAGGGATTTCTTGAGCTCTCCCCGGACGTCTCTGCCCGGAACGAGGGGCGGCGGGGTTCTCTGGAAGCCCAGCTCGATGCTGTGCTCAACCTTGCGCCGCATCTCCTGGTCCGTCAAACCGAATCGCTTTTCAAGCGTCGCCACGATTTCGGTGCGCATGGAACGGTGATACTCGCGAAGCGTCCGCTCGAGCTCGGCGTCTTCCTCGACAACCTCCTCGCGCACCTTTCCGGCCGCCGGATTCGCCAGCGCCTTCTCCGCGATCCTGTCGATGGCCTCCTCGAGCTGCTTGTCCTCGTGTCCGCCTTCCATTGCCCCGCCGACCGGCAGGAGAAACTCCCGGTCGTGCAGCTTCGACTCGGTATCGTCGGTTTCCAGGTCCACCATGTTCCGCAGCAGGACGACCCGGTTCCGGAACTCCTTCCACCGATCGACTTCCCCGAGGAATGCCTTCGCACGTTCCGGCGAGCCATGCTGGTCGGCATAAATATAGTAAACGATATCTGCAGCTTTCAGGATGGCCAGCGGAAACGGCGTCACGGCCATCGGCAGATCGATCACGACGAGAACTCCCCGCTGGGCAAGACACCGAAGCAGGCGCTCCATCGACGGGATGAGATCGCTTTCGTTCACGACGAATCCCGCGCCAAGCGAGGAGCCCGCGCGCGCACCGGTGAACGGCATCACCCAGACGCCGTCCTGCTCCGAAAATTTCGAAGCGACCTCTTCGGGCCGCAGGCCCGCCCAGTCAGTCTTGTAATACTCGAGAAACGACTGCCCCGAACTCGCAGACAGGTCATAGATCGTCGAAAGCCCCGACGGAGCGAACCCGTTGCACTCGATGAAGGCTGTCTGCCGACCGCTTCGCTTGCGAAGAGCGCGAGCGAACCGCAGAGCCGTCGTGGTCTTCCCGATACCGCCCTGAAAGCTGGTGAATACGAAGACTTCCGCGCCAGTCCGTGCGCCTGCCATATCCTCTCCCCACACAGGTTTTGCGAGTATTAGAACACACCGCCCGCACCCTGTCAAATCGGATCTCACCGCCCACATGCCCTTGCAGCGGCACCACCGCCCCGCGTATGATGAACATCGATATCATGGACATCACCCCTGCCATTTCGGTCCGCTCCCTGACACGACGCTTCGGAAATCTGGAAGCGGTTCGCGGCATCACCTTCGACGTGCCCCGAGGCTCGATCTTCGGCTTTCTCGGTCCCAACGGCGCAGGGAAAACGACCTCGATGCGCATGATGACCGGCATGCTCGCCCCCACCACCGGCTCCATCATGATCTCCGGGCTTGCGATGCCGGAACATCGCCAGGCGCTCAAATCCGTCATCGGGGTGGTTCCCGATCATCAGAATCTCTACGAACGGCTGAGTGCCAGGCGCCACCTCGAACTGTTCGCCGCCCTCACCGACACTCCCGACGGCCGCATCGGGGAAGTGCTCTCCCTGCTCGGCCTCGAAGGCTATGCCGACACGCCGGTCCAGCACCTCAGCCGCGGCTGGCGTCAGCGCGTGCTGATCGCCCGCGGCCTCCTCCATCGCCCGGCCGTGTTCTTCCTGGACGAGCCCACATCAGCCCTCGATCCCCACTCCGCGCTCTCGATCCGCCAGGCGATCCGGCTGCTGCAACAGCAGGGAACGACCATCTTTCTCACCACCCACTACATGGAAGAAGCCAACAGCCTCTGCGACCGGCTCGCCATCCTGAACGCCGGCTCGATCATCGCCGAAGGCACCCCCGAATCGATCCGGATGAAATACAGCCAGCCCGTCATCGATATCACCCTTTCCCCCACCGACGGGGAAGCCGAATCGACGCTCACCCTGCCCCTCGAGGGCCCGGAGTCGGCTTCCCAGCTCTCGTCCCTGATCGAGCAGGGGCGCGTCAGGCGGATCCATTCCCGGGAAGCCTCCCTTGAAGAGGCGTTCCTCCGCCTGACCGGATCCACCTGGCAACCGGATCCTCCATCCCGGGATGCCCAATCGGCGAACACTGCCGTCACGGCACCGGAGGAACCGGCATGAATCCCCGCCGTATCGCAGCGATCGTCCGTAAAGACATTTTCGAGGCCGTCAGGAATTATCATATCCTTCTCCTGATCGCGACCCCGATCATCCTCTCCCTTCTGTTCTCGAACCTGTTTTCCGAGTCCCGTGCGAAAACCATGATGCCCAGGATAGGCATCATCGCGCCGGCCGATCACCCGCTCCTGCTTCAGCTCAAACCGGAAAAACTCGGTCTGCGTCTCGTTTTTTTTCAGACACGGAATGAACTCGAAGCGAAAATCGCCGAATCCGACGTCAGCCTCGGCTTGATCCTTCCCACCGGGACGGCAACCGGGACCGAACTCGCCCGCAAACCGCGGCTGACGATGGTGTATCCCGCCGAAACGCCGGAATACCTAGTGGAGCGGTTTCAACGCACGCTCGAAGACGAGTTGCGGAAATTCTTTTCGCTCGCCCCGCCGCCGCTTCCCCTGGACATCGCCTGGGAGCCGATCGGGGGCAACGCGACAACAAACCGCAGTTTCGGCGGCGATATGTTTCCCATGCTGGTCCTGATGGCGATGGGCATGATGGGCCTCCTCGGCCTGCCGCTGTCGATGGCGGAAGAGCGCGAACGGAAAACCCTCGATGCCCTTTTCCTCACACCGGTCACCACCGGCGAACTGATTTTCGGGAAATGCCTGTTCAGCTTTTCGATGCAGCTTTTCACGATTTTCGCGATGGTCGCGTTGAACTCCCGCTGGGAAGGCCACCAGGTCTGGTTCTGGATCGTGGCGGCGTTGGGAAGCATGCTGTTCCTGCTGGTCGGCCTCTTCGTGGCCAGCTTCGCCCGCACCCAGGGAACGGTCAACGCCGTGGGAAGCAGTCTCTTCCTGTGTTTTCAGATGGTTCCGACCCTCAGCCCGAGCAGCGAGGTGCTCCGGCTGGTTGCGCATCTCGTTCCGTCGACGTACATTCTCCGGGGCTTGAAGAAAGCCCTGTTTCTCGACCTCTCGAAAGTCGACATCACGAGCGACATTCTCACGCTCCTGTTCATCATCGTGGTATGTTATTCTCTCCTGCACCTATCGTTTCGAAGACTGGAAGCCGATACGTAATATTGAATCCCCGAAGTGGAGAATGGATGCTCCCCCGAAGGATGCCGGTATTCTTTCGGACAGCAGCTGAAGCACTGTGGAAAAAGCGAATTTCGACGACATCGTACGTAATCTGCTGGTCTTCCTGAAAGGCCAGGTTCCCTCCCTGCAGTCGAAACACTCCCGGGAGGATCTCGCGCATCAGATCCAGAGCATCGTCTACACGCTCCGCACGTCGATCATCCAGCTCGAAGGAGCCTCCACCAGCGATCCGCGCAAAACCCCCGAATACCAGTCGGCCGTTCAGGAAATCGAGGGCATCAAAAAAACGAACACCCGGCTCGAGGAATCCCTGTTTCTCGAGATGAACAAAACACAAAAGCTGGCCGGGGAGCTCGAAAAGCAAGCCTCCATCCTTCAACACCGCGATCTGCATATCCGCGAGCTCGAAGAAGCGAACAAGAAGCTTCAGACCGAACTCGAGGGCAAAGCGAAGAGTACCGCAGAGCCGATTGTCGATCAGAAGGTCGTCGAGCGTGCGGCTGCCGCCGAACAAGCCGCCGAGCAGGCAAAGCGCGACAAAGCCGCACTTTCGGACGAGCTCACCCGCCTCCGGCTCGATCTCGACAAGGCCAACCACCAGGTCGATGAGCTGAAGAAGTCGATGGCGACCTCATCCGGCGAGGGCCCGACGCGCGAAACCCTCGAGAAGGCCCTCGAGACCGCCAAGCTGTTGTTCGAGAAGGAACGCGAAGAATTCGCCAGCGAAAAAGCCCGCCTTCTTTCAGAACACTCCACCCTCCTCGCCGAATTCGAGCAGCTCAAGAACCAGGCCGGCAGCAGCCAGGAGACCGACCGGGCCCTCATTGCCACCCTGCAGGATCGCATCGAGAAGCTTCAAAAGGCCGTCCAGAGTGCCCCTGCCGGAGATGCCGTCCAGAACATCCAGGCGGCGACCGAGGCCAGGATCAGATCTCTCGAAAAAGCCCTGGCTGAAGCGCGTCGACAGATCGAGTCGGGCATCACCGCTTCCCCCGACCAGGTCGAATCCTTCACCCGCGAAAATCGCGAGCTCCAGCAGCGGATCATCGACCTTGAGGCGACCGTGCGGCGGCTGAGCAGTGCACGCGGCAAGTCGCTCACCGAGCCGGGCGGCGGCGGAACGAACACCCTGCGCACCGAAGAGATCCTGATCTTCTTCGACATTCTCACGACGCTCGTCCAGCGCCTTGCCCGCAGCCCCGAGAACCGTGATCTGCGGCAGAAAGCCGAAGAAGCCATCGGCCTGCTCGAAAAAACCCATGCCATCGATCCCATCCCCGCAGTGGGGGGGATCTACGACGAAAAGACCCACAAGGTCGTTCGCTCGTATTTCGCTCCCTTCCTCGACGACGGGATCATCATCAACGAAATCAGCCGCGGCTACCGCTCCGGCAGTCATATCATCCAGCGCTCCGTCGTCTGGATCGCCAAATCCCAGTTCAAATGCATGGAGTGCGGCTCCGCTTCACGGGTGCAGGATAACTTCTGCCCCAAGTGCGGCCTCGAACTCTGCGCACCGGACGGAACCACCAAGCGCAAGCTCGCCATGCTCCCCACCGATCCCGAAATCGGCATTCCCCTGCTCGACGTGCTGCTCACCAGGCGCCAGACCCAGGCTGCCCAGGCGCTTCTGTCCCATCTTGCGGCAACCAATCCCGATCATCCGGGACTCATGAACCGCCGGCAGTTGATCACCCAGTTGGCTGACGCCGGCGCGTTCTGACACCACAGGAAGAGGAGTCACCCATGGACGACAGGGAACTTCACGAAGCCCCCCCCCGGCAACCAACCCAGTTGGAATCGCTTCACCTGCTCGAAACCTCGTATCCCTGGTCCTTGATCGCCTTTCTCGGGGCTCTCGGCTACCTGTTCCTCACGACCTGGCTCTGACGCCCCGGATCACCGGTCACAGAGGGTGTCGAACCGGCTCCGCAGCCGCCGCACCCGTTCCCCCGCGATATTCGCCGCCGCTTCCGACAAGCCGATCACGAGAGTGGCGCCGATGGGCCCGCCTCCTCCTGCTGCAATACCGGTCGCATTCGCGAGCATGGCAAGCGGAAGAGAGAGCCCGCCTGATATTATATTTTTTTCTATTATTTCACTTCGCCCCCGGCTGATCCCTGTGTGGCGGGTTGTCTGCGGAAGCGGAAACGAAACGACCGTACCGACAGACCTGGGGGAATCCCCCGTCGCGTTCCAGGCCGATACCGTGTAGGTGGCCACATCCCCCGGATTGATGCCGGAGACCAGTTGCACGGAGGTCACGGTCGAGGGAACGTTCGCCACGAGCCAGTCGTGGTCCCGCCATACCTTGTAGCCGTCGACACCGGCAACTGGCGCCCAGCTGATCTTCACGGTTTTCGGTCCGATCCCCCCGGCCACCGGAGCCGCGGGTGTCGGGGGCAGCAGCAGCACGCGCACCGGCGGACTCGAAAGCTCCGAGCTTCCCGACTCGTTTTCGGCCCGCACCTGCACCGCGACCGTGCTGCCGGCGGATAGCCCCGTCACCGTGAATTTCAGCGTGCTCGATGCGACGCTGCCGGAAACGGCCCCGTCCGTCAGAACGGTGTAGGTGGCGGCTCCGGAAACAGGGGACCAGCCGACGACGAAGGAGGTCTGCCCGATGTCCGATGTCGAGACGCTCATTGCCGGGGGTGCAGGAAGAAGTCGGACGGTGATCGAGGCCGAGAGAAACGAGGCCGACGACGGGTTGACCGCCGTCATGCCGATGCGCACCTCTTCTCCCGGCTGGAATCCACCGATCCGCACCTGCGTCGTGGGAGCCGGGACGGTCGCGAGCAGGGTGTCGGGAAGACGGTAGATCCGGTAGGAGGTGGCCGTATCGACCGGCTGCCAACGCAGGGAGAAGGCGTTCGTGGCAATGTCTGAAGCCGAGAGGGCTGATGGGGCCGCAGGCCCGGTGAGGACCGAGGTCGGCGACGAGATGCCGATCAACGCTCCCCGATGATAGGTCAGGATCCGCACATCCATCGTGCGCCCCGATCTGAGACCGATGACGGTCGTTTCGGCTCCCGTCACCGAGGTGCCGTACAAGGCGTTTTCGATCCGCGGCTGGTAATGCGTCGTCTCGTCGGCCACCGGGTAGGTGGCCCAGCCGACCTTGAACGACACGGGCGTGATCGAGCTTACGACCGGGGCCGACAGGTGATCCCGGGGCGGGAGCGCGAAAACGCCCGTCGCCAGGCCCCATAGAACCGCCGCGAATCCAGCCAGACACCGTTTCAGCATGCCGTTCCTCCCACGCCCTCACGGGTGATGCTCTTCCCATGGTAATGGCTCCGCCCCGGGAAATCACGTATTTCCGAAGCGGCGGAGGGGGGGGAGCTCAGAGACGCTGGTCGAGAAGCCAGGCCTGGATGGGGTTTTCGACGTTCTGGATCGTCAGAGGGGTGGGCTGCGTCGTTCCCGACCGGCGGAAATACAGACAACCGTGTCGCTTGACGTCAGCGCCCGTGATCGGCCCGGAGAGGGTTGAGACCGGCATGCCAGGCAGTTGCACGCCGGCATATGATCCCGCGAGATTCAATCCGTTGATCCCGTAATCTCCGGTGGTGGTCGTGTTGTACCGGTTCAGCGCCAGGCTCAGATAGAACCGGCCGAGCGTGCGCGCAAACGGTTCCCCGGTGATGCCTTCGATCTCTTCGACGCCGATCGAACGGCTCGTCGAGAGCTGCCGCGTGATCTGGCGCGAGGTCGTGCCATACCGGTTCGCCTCGGCCAGGAACCGGACGAACAGATACGAAAGACCGTAGCTTTCGATCCCATACCAGCTCGTCAGCGACATGGCCGGGAACTCTTCCTGCATCATCCGGATGATCGTCGCCGTGTTCGCATCGCCCGCGGCAATTCCATAGCCGGCAATATCTTCGGCATACTTCGCCTGCCCCTCGGCGAGCCAGGTCGCCTCGAAGGTTCCGGCACCGCCCGCTTGGATCTTCTGAGAGAAGTTCACCATGTGCTGGAACTCGTGGGCGATCGTCCCGTATCGGGTCACCGTGCCCAGCCCCGTTCCGGAATACCGCGCATAGATGATCTTCCGGCCGTTGCTCTCGCGCAGTTGCCCGTCCACGGGGTTGTTCCGGTACAGGTCCGCCCCGTAGAACAATCCGATGATCGTGGGCTTCATCGCGTTGGTGAGTAGGATCGTCAGCCGGGACTCCCCATCGGGGCCGGTCGAGGGTTCATTGCCGAAATAATCCCTGACCGCCGGCGCGATCCCCTCTTCGAACCGCCGCGTGAGCTCGGACACGAGCGTGTAGTCGGGAGAGGTGATGGCCTTGTCGATGAAAACCGCTGTCAGGCTCGTCGCTCCGACGCACCGGGCCTGGATGACGTTGTTGGGGAACGCCGTGGTGGTGGCCACGCCGCCATACGAACTGATATAGAAACTCCGTTCGTCTCCGACCGAGACGGCGGCTCTCACGGAACCACGCGGCGCGCTTCCCGCAACGTCCGGAAGCCCCCGGGCCGCGAGAGCGCGCTCGAGCTCACGGAATGCCGCTTCGGGCGTTTCCGCGTAGGCCGGATCGAGCTGGGGAGGTCCGCCCATGATATTCGGCCTGATATCGAACGACGCTTCTGTGGCGATTCCGACCACGGCGGCGAGGATCGACCGGCCGATTCCCAGGTCGGGAACCGAGAGATTCGCGGTCTGGCCCGTGGAAAGCGTCACGGGGAATCCCGCAGACCGGTAGCCGGAGGGCAACGGGAGATCCGAAGCGACCGTGAATGCCGCTTTCGCTCCGTTCGTCAGGGCGTTGTTCGAGAGATCCTTCGCCGCGTTCGCGGCGATGACCACCTTGTGATACGACCCCGGATACCAGGTGCCCGTGGGAACCAGCCGGACGACGGCCGGGGAGTCCCAGGCCGTGGTGTAGGCGGTTGCGGGGCTGAACGAGACGGCGGGCGGGATCGAGGAGGTGAGCATCGGCTCGCTGAACGTGAGCGTCACGGACGTCTGAGCCGGAACCCCCGTCGCCCCGTCGGCCGGAACGATCGAGAGCAGCCGCGGGGCGACCGTGTCTGCCGTGATCGCCTCCAGGGTGGTGAACGCGTGGACCGATGAGGTCGCCGAGGCCGCGCCGTCCGAGGCACGGACACACCAGAAGTATTTCTGACCGGCATCGAGTTGCGGAGCGACGCACGAGGGAGTTGCAAGCCCTGTGAAGATCGTTTCGAGTTGATCCGCCGCCGGGCCGAGGAAGACGTCGTAGGAAAGCGTGTCCCCGTCGGGATCCTCGGCCGTCCAGGCCAGGGTCGGCTGGGTCGCGACCTGCACGGCCGCATCAGCCGGCGCCTGGAGCGTTGGCGCCATCGGGGGACGGTTCGCCTGGCCTGCCGTCGTGAACGTCCAGGTGACCGGGTTGGGGTTCGTCAGCCCCTCGGTATCACGCACCGTGACCTGCCACCGATACGTCGTCTCATACGCCAGCACCGTGGGCACGAGGAGAACCGCATCGGATATTCCACTCGCGATACAAGCAAGCGGGCTCCCGGTGCCGAAATACACGTCGTAGACGAGCGCGCCGTCCTCGGGATCCGTTGCCTCCCAGCGGAGCTGGGGCCGGGTGTCGATCCCTGTCGCACCGGATGCGGGATTTCTGACGATCGGGTCCGTCGGAGGCATGTTCGGGGCGGCGGCGGTCCGGAACGACCACGTGGGGCCGATCGAGGTGCCTGCGCGCTGATCCGCGGCCACGACGCGCCAGCGGTACGTCGTTCCGAGCGCGAGCCCTTCGAGCCGTGCCAGGGGAAAACGCGTCTCGGTCGCAAGCGCGAGGGAGTCGGCGCCCGTGGCCAGCCAGACCTCATACGTCACCTGGTCTGCGGCGTCCGGGTCGCCCCCGATCCACGTGAGGAGCAGCGAGGGGAGCTGATCCTGCGCCTGGTCGGACGGCGTCGGATTTTCCGGTGTATATGGAGGAGTATTGTTTCCATCCCCCGTTTTGAACTGCCAGATCGGGTTGTCCGAACTGATCGCGCCCGACGGATCGCGGCAGATGACGCGCCACAGGTATTCCTGGAAGACATCGAGACCGCGAAGCTGATAATAGGGGGTCGCGACCTGACTCGCCACCAGGGCGAGCGGCGAACCGAGCTTCGACACGAACACCTCATAGACGAGGGGATCCCCGTCGGGATCCGTCGCGTTCCAGCGCAGGACAGGCGAAGTGGACTGGCCCGACGAGCCGTTTCCCGGAATCGGCGACGTCGCGGCCAGCGGCGCCTGGTTGTTGGGGTCGATCACGCCCCCCTCGCCTTCGGTGACGAAGACCGTCAGATTCGCCCGCCCGGTCCCGCTTTTTCCGTCGCTTCCCGTCACCGAAATCAGATAGGTTCCCGATGCGGCCGGGGCCGTGAACAGCGTGCTCTGCGCCTGCGGGTTGGTGAACTCGCCCGCCGGGCAGCTCCAGGTGAAATCGATCACATCCCCGTCGGGATCCAGGGCCGTCGCCAGAAGGCTCCCCTGCTGTCCGGCGCGAAGGGAGGAGAAGTCGGCCGTCAGCTCGACGATCGGCGCCGCGTTGCGGTCCACGGCCGTTGCCGGCGTCAGAGCAAGCGAAAGATCCGCCTGATGTCCTTCCCCGAACACCACGGGAACGATGCGCTCCCCGTATCCGGCCGCGGTCACGCGCATCTGCCACGCACCTGTCGGGACAGGCCCGACACGCGCCGCACCTTGTATATCACTTCGTACACTTCGTCCCCAGAGGGTCACTTCCGCCCCGGGAATCGGGTCCCCGGTGTCGCGATCGACGAGTCGCACGCCCATCGAGCGGGCTGCATAGACGAGCTGCATCGGCGCGGCGACCTGCCAGGTCGCGAATTGGGAGGAGAGGGTGACCAGATCCGATCGCTGGCGGAATGCCTGGCCTCCGCCGACGGTTTCGGCGATCAGATGCCATTTTCCCACCGGCACGTTCCGGATCAGGAATTTTCCGGCCGAATCGGTGACCGCCGAAAGATCAGGCCGCTCCTCGACGAAGACCGTCGCCCCGGACTGGCCGCTTCCCGAACGAGCGAACACCGGCACGCCGCCCTCACGGACGCTGCCCGTCACGGGCGCCAGAACCGAGCCCTCGATCTGCACGAGCGGTGTGACGGTCGGGGCCGTCTGCCAGTCCTCGGCCCCCCCGCCGTTCGTGCCGCACCCCGGAAACAGCGTCAGGGCAACCACGGCGGCCGCAACGAGAAACCCGGCGGCGATCCGCGCCCAGGGCTGTCGGCTCAAAAATTTCTGCACGCTCATCGTGCAACCATCATGCCGGAATCAGCCCGAAAATACAAGACCGTCGCGCTCAGCGGCTGTCCTGTTCGTGATTGATCATCGTGATGTTCGTCTGGGCCAGATCCCGATTCTGGATGTAGGACTGCTTCACGACGGCGATATCCACCAGATCCTTCGCAGCGGTGTACTGTTTCACCTCGTCCTTCGCATCCCCTTCGTCCATCCAGCTCAGATCCATCTTCTGCGACGCATCCCGGATGCTCCGGGCCTCGTCCGACCGCTTCTGGAAATCCGCATCCGACTCGGTGAAGGTGACTTCCTTCCCCTCGCTGTCATACTGGACGCCCTGCTTGATCTTCGACTCGTCGAAACTCTCCATCAGCCCCTTGTAGGGAATCTCCTTCCCCTCGCTATCCTTCTGGGGGTTCTTCGCGTAGGCCTCTTTCAGTGCCCGGTCCTTGACCATCAGGTCGTAGGCCTGCTTGTAGGCATCCTGCTCTTTCTTGTCGGTGGGAAGCGTCATTCCCGACTTCTCGAGCGAGCGGTTGATGAACTTCTCCTCGTCACGGTCGATGATGGTGCGCAGCGCCTCGACATCCTTCGTGACGTCCTCGAGCTTGTCGTGTTTCATCAGATCTTCCTTGATCTTGGAAACCTCGGTGTCGGTGCCACCCCAGGTGAGGGGGTTGTACCAGGTCGCCGAGCCCTTCGCGTCGATTCCCTTGAGCTGGTCGTTCGCCTTCTCGATCTCGCTCTTCGCATTCTCGAACGACTCGGTCTCCCGCTGCATCATGTATGCCAACTGCTCCGACGACATGTCCTTGAGGGCCTCGGCCGTGAGCGCCGCGGCAAACATCGCCGACTCGCCCTCGGTGCCGGTCTTCTTGTCGGTCGCCGTCGTCAGTTCGGACATCGCGATCGAATGCTTCACCGGCGCCGCCGCCGCGAACTCGTTGCGCATCACGACCGTCGTCTTCTCGTTGTGCTCGATCTCCTCCGAGGTGACCGGCACCTTGATCTTTCCGGTCAGGGAAATGTCGATCCGGGCCTGGGCGGTCTGCTCCATCCCGTCGGGCATCAGCGTTCCCGGTTCCGCCCCACGGCTCAGATCGAAGGATTTCAGATTCGAACAGAGCAGCCGCGGGCCCTGGCCGCTGATCGTGCGCGTCAGGCGCGGCTGCTTGAAATCGTAGACCACGTCGGCCACGCCCTTCGAGTCCAGCCGGTTCGCCTCTTTATTCTCGAGAAACCGCTGGAACTTGATCGTGCCCGAGTTCCCGTCGGCGGCGCCCTCGACCTTGAGGGTGCCGGCCTTGATCGCCTTGAAGTCCAGCGCAAGCTGGTCGATCGTCTTCCGGATTTCCGACTGGAGCATCTGACGGGCGTTCGCCTTGGCGAAATTGCGCCTTGACGCCGTCCAGACCTGGTATGCGGCGCCCAGCACGAGACTCGAGAGGAGAATGCCCACCATGACCTCGACGAGCGTCACACCCTGTCTGCGCATGCTTCTGCTCCCTTCGCGACCGGCCCGGTCAATCGGATTCCGCATTATATATTGCATTAGATATACGCACCTGCCGCACACCCGTCTTGTCCCCTTCGGTCCAACGTGCGTCAACCTGGATCCAGACTTCCCGGATCACTTCGGGTTCGTTCGGCCGGATCTTTCCCTTCCGCACCTTCAGCTTCCCCTCCCATTTCAGGTCCTTGAGCTGGGACATGAACTCGGCCAGGGACTCCTTCGTCTTCGGGTAGTAGTTCTCGTTGAGGACTTCCCAGGTGTTGTCGGCGAGCCCTTCGTAGTCCTTGATGATCGTCTTCATCGGGACGAACTTGCACTCTTCCACGAGGCCCAGAGCCAGTCGCATCGCCTTCGAGTAGTTGTTCACCTTCACCGTCGATTTCGAGCCGTACTGGATCGTCGAAAGGATCGGAAGCAGAGCCGCCGCCAGGATCAATACCGCGATCATAATCTCGACGAAGGTGACGCCCGGCCGTTTTCCCATGGAGCTTGTCATTGGACTCTCCAGGCTTCCCAGCCGGGGGTGAGAGTGACCTGATACCGCTCCGGATCGTATTTTCCCAGCTTCGGATGGATCGAGTTCAGCGACGAGCGGGTCTTGTAGCCGACATAGGTGACTTTGACCGCCCCCTGGGCCGCAGCCTTGTTGAACGTATTCGTGACCCAGTTGCCCCGAATCGCGATCTGTTTGTCGCCAAAGACCGCCAGCCCCTTGTCGGTGTAGAGATTCCCCTCGAACCGGACCGGATCGCTCGGGGCGTTCTCGTCGATGATCACGCCACCGCGCCGCACGACCAGACTGAAGATCGTGCGTGGGGTCCCGGCCGTGGTTTCCTGGGTGTCATCGTAGGGGTCCTCGATGTTCCCGCGCAGACTGACGTTGCCGCCCGAGACGATCGAACCCCTGCCGTACACGTTGAGCGTCGAGGAGCCGACCGGAGGCAGCGTCAGGTTGTCCGCCACGAAGGTGATGCCGTTGAGCCGGTAACAATCCTTCCCGTTGATCTTGATCATCCGGTTCGGCAGATCTGCCAGAAAATCCTTCTCGGTGGCGTAATAGTAGGTCGCCTTCTTGGCATACTGTTCGATCGAATACAGATTGGGCGGAGAGTTCTCGAGCTGCGAGGGATCGTAGATCGTGACAGCCCCGTCCGGCTCTTTGTTCGCGTCCTCGGTCGCCTTCATCGGATAAAAACTGTACTCGTATTTTTCGCAAACGTCATGGGTGTGCACGAGGGGAATCGGGATCGGCGGCAGGTTGATGAAGCCGGTGATCGGGATTTGCTTGCCGACCGGGAAGGGGCCCATCGGATACCCCATGATCGTGAAATGCCACTGCTGGAACCGCTTCAGCACGCATCCCTCGATCTCCCGGGTCATCGTCGGGTACAGCGCGCCGGGTCCGAATAGATGGGTCACGCAGGAGCCGAAGGCGGGCAGTGGGATGGGGAGCCCCACTCCCGCGAACGACAAGGGCCCGCCGCTGTAGGGCCAGTCCCACCGCTCGAACGGATCGAGGGAGCCGAGCGGCCCCGGCAGGGGCAGCAGGTGCAGCGGCGGCTCGAACACGGTGCAGCCGCTGATCTTGGGAATGATGTTGAACAGGCCCGCGACCTTGCTCGCGATGTTCTTGAGCGTGCTCGTCTTGTCCGTGCCCTCGGGCGGTTTCGGCGGATTCGGATTGATGGTCTTGATCACGTTCGTCTTGATCGTGTTGTACTGCGCCTCGGCGTTGTTGAGCGAGTTGTCGAGTCCGGCTTTCAGCCCCTTCACTTCGGAGGGGACAGGAGACGTCGTCTGGTTGTGCGGCTCCCGGCTGTAGATCGTGAACTCCTTCTCCGGCATCGAGATGTCGACATCGGTGATGAGCAGCATCTCGGAAACGCGCGCGAAGTTGAACACGTCGCCGTTCATCGGGTTCCCGTAGAAGGAGACGTTGCACAGGGTGGGCTTCGTGCCGTTCACGCGGATGAGCCCCGGGAAGGCGCTGTACTCTCCCGCCCCCTTGGCGAGCAAGGTCTTCATGTTCGGGAAGTTCTGCACCATCAGCGTCCCGCCCGCATCGTTGAAAACGATCTTGTCATCGTTCAGATTCGAGATGAACAGGCTGTAGCACGGCGCCACGGGCTCGATGTCGGCGCACTTGAACTCCTTCGTCGCGAAGACGCGCTTCGTCGTCTTGCGGGCATCCCCGTAGACGATCGATGCCTCGGATTCGATCGTGAGATACCCGAACTTCTCGACGCACTGGCTCTCGGAAAACGCCGGAACCGCGGCTCCGCCGAGTTTGCCTGACAGGTCGGGGAAGACCCCCGCCGCAAGCTCGATCTCGTAGGGATATATTTCGGGCATGATTTTTTTCAGCAGCCCGTCGAAGGTGACGAATCCCTTGATCTGGTTCGACCAGCTTTCAGGGAACACCTTCAGCATCAGATCGATCAGATCGACGTTCAGGAAGGGAAGACCCAGGTCGATGTTCAGCGAGAGCCATTTCGCGTCTTCCGGGAGCGACAGCTCCAGCGCTTTGTAGCCCTTGTTGTCCAGGAAGGACATCAGGCCCGAGTGAACCGCATACTCGCAATCGACGCCCGGAACCTTGTATTTGTCCGCCCCGGAATCGGGTCCGGGGGCGATTTTCAGCGCCTTGTCGAGCTTGAGGGTCACTTTCACGTCATACTCGGTGCCGGCTTTCCCGACCATGAAATCGACCATCTCGTCGAGATCTTTCGCATTGTTCTCCTGCAACCGGGCCTTGTCGAGAATGACCGGTTCCTTCACCGCCGACACATCCAGCGGAAGATCGTTGCCCAGCACGTTGCCAAGACCGTCGTAGAGGGCGCCGCCCGACGTTTTCATCGGCAGCCGGAGCTTGTTGGCCAGGGAAACCGGATCCTTCATCTTTTCGGGATCGTTCAGATCCTTCGCCAGGATCGACAACGCGCGCTCGAGACCGGCTTCGGCGAGGCACTGCGCATGGATCGCCCGATGGGACCGCTCGGTCAGATACGTTTCCTCGACGGTGTCGCGCATGAAAAACGTCGCCACGGTGAAAATCACGGCGAGAATCCCGATGATGATGAGGAAAACGTTTCCCCGGTCACCGCGGGGGTGGCCTCTCCTGGCTGGCTTCCGTTTCATCCTTCCCCTCCTCCGTTCCGGTCGGCGAACCGGTCCGTCACCGCTTTGCGTGGGGCGCCGAGAGCAGATTGAGATTCGACAGCATGTTCGAGGTCTGGTTCATCAACTGACTCGAGTTGACGGGAACACCCGGGCGGCTTGTATATGTCTCGAGATATTGTTTGACGGCCGGGTCCTCCGCGAACTTCGCGAGTATATCGGGAGAACGGCGGACGAAGTCCATACAGCCGCGCATATATTGCGCAATATTGCTCATTTCAGGAATGCGCCGCATGATATCCAGCAGCCGGATGAACTCTTTCTCTTCCTGCTCCTTCATGCCGTTCGCCTGGTAATACCGGCACAGCCGCTGTGATGCCGCCAGATGCAGGAAGGGGTTGTCCATCTCCTCCTCCAGGATGGCGACAAGCATCGTCGCCGCCTCTTTCGGATTCCCCTGCTCGAACAGCAGGTTCGCACGCCGCACCCGCGGATCGAACTGGGCCTGGAGGAACTCCCGCGTGGTCGGCGGATACCCTTCGAACATCCGTGCGGGCGGGGGAGCGGCCATCACCCGCTTGACGACGTCATTCCACTGTTTCTCCGCCTTCGGGGCAGCATGCATCACGGCCGCAGCCGCCTGCTTCCCCCCTCCCGACTTCTGGATGAAGGAGAAACCGCCTCGCCCGCTGACGAGACGCTCTTTTGCACCGCCGGAAGAGAACCCTCCGTCCGGGCGGCGCGACTGGTAGAAGAGGAACAACAGCGGAACGAACAGCAGAATGAGACCGACCGCCAGAACCCGAACGTCACTGGGATCGATCTTTTCGAACGGATGTTTTTGTTCCTGATCGCTCATGATGCTGCCCTTTTTTTGGGGGCGGCCCGACTCCCTCGGTGCGGCCCTGTCCTCTCACCCCTATCATCAATTATACCACCCCTGTCAGGACGTCCCAATGTTTTTTGTCACGCGCCGACGGACGAAATATCTGCCGCCAATATCAGACGCATCCGAGACCGGCTGGGTTCGACCAACTTGCCGGCAGGGTATCTGCTCCTGCATTTGCATTCCTTCAGCGAAACGGCTATCGTTGGTACAATAGATACACGGTAGCGCCATCGAGGAGAGGATCGTTGTACCGAGCGAATTCGGGAAAAAGTCTCCCCCCCCTCCTTCTGCTCCTTTTCGGCATGCTCGTCACATGCTTTCTCGCCTGGAGCATCCACGAAACCGACAGGCGCCAGCTTTCCCAGAAGTTCGAAAGCGAGGCGGCCTTCCGATCGAACATCATCCGGGCCGCCCTCGGCCAGTTCCATGTCGACATCACGACCATCCGGTCCTTTTTCAACGCCTCCGTCAGCGTCAGCAGCCAGGAGTTCTGCCAGTTCGTCACCCCCCTTGCCTCCCGCTGGATGTCCGATCACCCACACTTTTCCTGGGTTCCCCGCGTTCCCGCCAATACCCTCACGGCCGTCATCGAAACCACGGGACGTTCGGGAATCGCCCCATTCAGCCTCTTCTGTTACGATGCAAATGGAAACCGGATCCCCGCCCCTCCCCGCGATGAATATCACCCAATATTATACTACGACCCCCATGATACGGATGAAAAGCTGATCGGATACGACACGTCCTCCGACCCGCTCCGTCGGAGCCTCCTCGAAAAAGCCAGAGACTCCGGTGTCGATCTGCTGACAACCCCCGTCCCGCTCCTGGCCGAACAGACAGAAGGGGTCCTCCTCGTCGCCCCCGTGTATTCCCA
>JAKQOH010000015.1 GCA_029565415.1 Candidatus Rifleibacteriota bacterium
GCCGACACCTCCTGCGCCGGCCCCGACACCCTCCATCATCACGACGCCCATGCGGCAGGAGCCCGTGTCGCCCGCCCCCGAAATGGCTGCCCCGCGAGTGCCGGTCCCTCCTGCGATTCAACCGGAGCCGCCCACATCCGCTATTTCCCCCCTGCCGCCTCCGATTCCCTCCCCGACGCCCGCGCAACAGCCACCTGCCGAAGATCTCGGCCCTTCTCCCGTCGTTCCCCAGGCCGGCCGTGGAGTCGTGAAAAAGGAACGCGTCATCTCGATGCGCGGAAAGATCTCGAGCGAAACCGGCCAGTCCAAGCCGGCCACCCCCCCAGCCCTCTCGCCCGAGGAACAGGCCGCGATGTTCTTCGGCGGCGCGAAGCCCGCCCCCACCGTCGCGATCGGCGGGCTGGCCGAAGAACGCCCGCCCGCTCCGATCCCGGAACAGCCGTCCGAGCCGCCACGCGAGCCGTCTGTCGAACCTCCCGCTGCGACCGGGACTGCGTCCCGGCAGGGGATGGAAAATAAAGTAAATGATATAAAACAAGAGACGGATGAAGCCGCCCTGGCCATGCTCGAAGCCGTTCCGATCGACCTCGTCGCGGCACTCGAAGAGGCTCCGGCCGTTTCCGCACGACCTCTTCAGCCCGAGCCGGCGCCGTCCGAACTCCCGCCTCCGCCAATCTCTGAGGCGAAATCGGCACCTGCCGAGCCCCGGCTTGCCGTCGATCTTCCGGGCGGAGTTCCCGCAGTTCCTTCCCCTGTCGCCGCAGCTGAGCAGCCCCTCAAATCGCCTGCCGCCGTGGTTCCGCCTCCGGCCCCGGCCGAAGAGCCCCCGATGCCATCCGCGCCGGCCGCCGTAGCCGGGGCGATCGAGCTTCCCCGGTCCCAGATGATCACCTCCATTCTCGAGCGCTACCCCTCGTTCGTCACCGAGCCCCTGGCCCGCCTCTTCGAGCCGGCCGACACAGCCTCCCTCATGAAGGCGCTCCAGGCCCTTCTCGAGCCGCTGATCGCGTTCCTCTCCTTCACGTTCATGCAGACCTACCTCTTTTTCACTCCGCGCAATCCGAAAGGGGATCAGGTCGTCAAAGACGCGCTGAAAGCGCATTTGAGCGGTCCGAACGCGGTCCGGTTCCTCCACCACCTCTCGCTCCTGATCAAAGGGGCTTCCGGCGACGGATTTTTCACCATCGCCCTGGCGAAAGCGATGTCCGAATCCTCCGCCGATACGAACCCCCTGTTCGTGCTTCGCGAAATGACCGAGTTCCTCCAGACGCCCCCCGCAGAAGCGGCGGACGGCCTGAACCAGGTGGCCGAAGTCCTGCCGCCGCTCCTGACGTCCTTCAAGGGCATCCTGCACAACCCCATCGTCCTGCGCCTGCCCCCGGGGGCCCGAGAGCCGTTCCTGAACCTTTCCGGGCCGAAATCCGCCCCCCTGGCTGCCGCGGACAGACCCGGCCTGGATCTCCCACCGAACGAGCTGATCCTGCTGTCGAAAGACCGCTCCGAGGCGCTCGGCCTGTTTCCCTACTTCACCTTCGACGGGCAGCGGGTCGCGTTCCGAACGCCCGCCGAAGAGGATTTCCAGACGCTGCTCGAACGGCTCGAACTGACACTGTGAGGCCCAACACCATGCATCGATCGCTCCGACGACCCCTTGTTGCGGGAATCTGCCTCGTAGTTTCCTGCCTTTCCCTTCCGCAGACCGTCGGCCGGGCCGAAGCCCTGACAACGGATGCTCTGGTGGACCGCTTCTTCCTTCGAACGGCCCCGCCGACTCCGCAGAAACCGATTATCCAGCTCCCCCCTCTGCCAACCCCCGAGCTCGGTGCTCCCAACGATATCGAACGCCACAACGAGGGCGTCCGGCTCAACAACGAAGGGATCCAGGCGGTGAACGAGGGCCGGACCGGGGAAGCGGAAGCCCTCTTCCGACGCGCGATCGAGACAGATCCGCACGAGACGGGGCCCTGGAACAATCTCATCCTTGCGCTCCAGCATCAGAAGGGACGCGGCCGAGAGATCTACGAAGCGGCGCTCCAGCTCATGGCCCGGGCCCCCCGGGATTATCATGCCCCCTATATTGCCGGCCAGGTGCTTCTCGACGAACTGAAAAGCCCCCGTGAGGCCATCCCGTTCTTCGAGGAGGCGCTCAGACGCAGCCCGGATGACCACGGGATCGCCGTGGCCCTCGCCCAGGCCTGCGAGCGCGCCGGCTACGTGGACCAGGCCCTCGAGCTTCTCAAACAGGCGGCACCCAGGGTGCGTGATGATCCCTATCCCCAGTATCTGCTTGGAAACCTGCTGCTGGCGCGGCGTGAGTATGTTCCGGCCATCCGGGCATACCAATCGGTGCTCGACCGGGACCGCGAAGGCTTCATCCACGACGCCTGGCTGCGGGCACGGTTCTACGCCGGCCAGCTTGACGGTCTCGCCGAAGCGATCGGTGCCGCCCTGGCCAATTATCCGCAGATCCTCAATCGCCAGAGCCTCGAAAAGATCGCCTTTTCTCTCGGAACCCGGCGCTACGGGCTCGTCGAGACGATCACCGTCCAGGTCGGCAACCCCTCCGCCCTCCGCAAACTCGATTTTCTCATCCGCATGCCCCCCCAGATGCCCGGTTTCCAGAAAGTGCTCCTCGAACGGGCCGTCATCATCGCCGATGGAGGCGAAGTCGCCGTCGAGCCGTCGGAACCCGATGCCGACGGGCGTGTGCGCATCCGAGGGGTGGAGGGACTGCGTGGTCCGACCGTGAAACTGAAAATATCGTATGATATAGAGCGACGCCCGTGGCTCGGCAGCCGGGGACCGTTCCAGCCTTCCCAGGAGCCTGACCTCGAAGAACTTCGGCGCGATCCCCGTCTTTCCCTGGACCATCCTGCGCTCGATGCGATCGACCGCCGGCTGCGGAGCATGGAGGGAAACTTCCTTCAGAACGCCTTTCTCGCCGTCGGCAAAGGCCTCACCTACCGGGAAAACTTCGAGGACAAGGATGTGAGCTGGGCGCTTTCGAATCCCGACGCCTGCGACTGCACCGAATACTCGTGGCTTCTGGCGGCGCTGTGTCTGAAGCGTGGCCTGCCGGCGCGCGTCATGACCGGCTTTTTGGTCAAGTCCGAGTTGATCGGCCGGGAGACGAATGTCGGCCACGCCTGGGTGGAGGTGTATTTCAAGGGCAAGGGGTGGGTGCCGGCCGATCCGACCCTCGGGGCGACGATGCAGTGGGCTTACTTCGGAAACCTGCTCTCGGACCAGATCATGTTCGATCACTTCGACCCGAACCGGAAAGCGCGCGTCAGCGTCGATTTCACCTCGACCCAGGCGACGGTTCCCGTGACGATCGGCAACTCCTACCTCATCACCGTCCGGCCGTAGGGATCGGCCGGCCTCACTCCCGGCTGCCGAGGCCGAGGCGGGCGGCCAGAAACCCGAGGAACACCGCCGAATCCGTCTCGTGGCTCCCGGTCAGGCGGCCGGCCATGATATATTCTGACCTATAAGATCTCTCCCAGAGATCCGTGAGCTCCTTGTAATCGGCGAAATCGGCATTGTACCGGACATACAGATCCGAGAAGGCCGTTTCGCCGGCTGCGTCGAGACGCCACCGCTCGGGGCAGATGCAGCCGTCGGTGTGTTCCGCCGTTCCCGAGCAGAAGGTGATCGGATAACTGCGGCACATTCCCGGCCGTGCCGGGTGGATGCCGCAGGCGGCGTGGGGGCTCGACCGCCGGTGGAACAGGCAGGCGCCGTTTTCCCGTTTCAGGCAGACGACATACCGGTCCAAGCCGGTCAGCCGCACCGAAAAGTAATTATACTCTTCAATATCTTTCGAAAGGGGCTCGAGGACGCACCACTCCTCGGGAGAGGCGCCGAGATGCCCCGACAACCGTCCGAGATCCGCCCCGTTGATCGGAACGATGTAGGACCGGCAGCACCGGGCATCACATCTCTCACACGGGATCGACATCATGTGCTTCCTCCTGGGAAGATCGGGGCTCGCGTGGTTGCACCATCCGCAGAGGGTTTCCCGTGGGAACGGGTCTGGAACCCGCCCCCACGGGACCGATCGCGATTGGGAATCAAGCCCAGCACGAGCCCTTGGTGGCCCGGTACAGGAGGCCCAGCTTCAGGGCGCGGGCGAAGTCGATCTCCTTCAGATCCTTCGACTTGCCCTCGACCTCGACCGACTCGACCGCGAGCGTGGCCGGATCGAGGAGAGCCTTCACCGGACCCGCCCGGTACTGGAGCTTGCCGTTGTGAGCCGCGAGCGACTCGGCGGCACCGTCGAACTTCGCATGGAGTGTCTCACCGTCCCAGCGGTAACCGTCACGCTCGTGCGCGAAGCTGTTCTCGGTCAGGTAGAACTTCGGCTTATCTTTGTACGGTGCGCCGCTGGTCGGGCAGAACGTCGTGCAGTTGCCGCACTCGTTGCAGAAGTCGCCGATGTTCAGCACCTGGGGCTCCTGGCCGAGCCGGAACGTTTCGACCGTCTCGATCTTCCACGAGCCGTTCTTCTTCACCGCGCGCTGCTTCGCGAAATCACCCGGCCGCATCGTGTAGCTGCGGTTGGCGCGGTTCGGGCAGACGGTGACGCAGACGTTGCAGACATCGTCACAGAACAGGCACCGCCGGGCCTCTTCCCGCACTTCGCTGTCGGTGAGCGAGCGGATCACGACGTTGAAGTTGTGCCGTTCCCCCGTCGGAATCTCGGGCAGCCGAAGCCCCCGCGCCCGCCGGGCCGATTTCTGCTGGAACTGGACCGGCGTGAGCCCCTTCTCGACCCGACCCGAAAGGGTGGGAAGCGGCCGCCCGGCTTTCGCGAGAATGTTCATGGCCGCCTGCTTGCCGTCCCCGACCGCCTTGACGATCGTGGCCGGGCCGCGCACGAGATCGCCGCCCGCGAACACCTTGTCCAGCTTCGTCATGCCGGTTCCCGGGTCCGTCTTCAGCTCCTCGGGCTTCAGGAAGTCGATCACGATCTCCTGGCTGATCGCCGGAATGATCGTGTCGAACGGCAGTTCTTCGATAGCGCCAGGTATTTTTTCCGGCTTCGCCCGGCCGTCCGGGCCCTTGGCGCCGAGCCGCATTCTCTGAACCCTGAGGGCCGTCACCTTGCCGTCACGCGCCAGAACCGCCTCGGGAGCGCACAGTTCGAGAATCTCGATCTTCTCGTCGACCAGGGCCTCGATCTCTTCGCGATCCGCCGGCATCTCGGCGCGGGTCCGACGATACACCAGGGTGACGCTGCCGGTGGGGCCGACGAGCCGGAGAGCCGTGCGGGCCGCATCCATCGCCGAGTTGCCGCCGCCGATCACGGCCACGCGAGGACCGATCGAGACCGGTTTGCCGCGACGCACATCCGACAGCAGCTTCAGGCAGTCGATGACGCCTTCCGCATCCTCGCCCGGGATGCCCATCTTCTTGGCGGCCTGGGCCCCGATCGCGACGTAGATGAAGTCGTTCTCGTTGCGGAGGGCGGTGAACCGGTCCCGCGTGATGGCGGTCTCGTAACAGATCTTCACGCCGAGCGACTGGATCGCCCGCACGTCTTTCTCGATCGCCCCGGCCGTCAGCCGGAATGCCGGAATCGCGTCACTGACCATGCCGCCGGCGAATGCCTTGGTTTCATACACCGTCACCGCGAATCCTTCCAGGGCCAGGAAGTAGGCGCAGGCGAGGCCCGAGGGGCCGGCCCCGATGACGGCGACCTTCATGCCGTTCGCCTTCGCGGGCACCGGAAGCGGCGTGTCGGGATTCTTCTCCGAGATGAACCGCTTCACTTCCCGGATCAGCAGCGACGAATCGTAGTTCGCCCGGGTGCACCGGTGCTGGCACTGGTGGTCGCAGACCATGCCGAGGACGTTCGGGAAGGGGTTCGTCCGTCGGATCACCTCGTAGGCCTTGCGGTACTCGCCGATCGAGGCGTAATACATATAGCTCGGTATATCCTGACTCGCCGGACAGGTGGTGATGCAGGGCGCCCGCACGCAGTCGAACTCGGGCAGCGGCCGGGTCGTCTTGACGGTCTCGCCCGTCTTGCTGTCGCGGTGATAGGCAGGAAGGGTGGAGGCGGTGCCGGCGTATTTGCGCAGGTTCGCGAGGGCTGCACGTTTCACGTCGCCGTCGCACCGGCCTGCACGGCGCAGGATGAACGACTCGATCGAGTCGGCGCCTTCCTCGCGCATGCGGCCGGCCAGTTCCCCGAGATACTGTACCTGGCGCGCGTAGCCGCCCGGCTTCAGGATATCGGAGCAGACCGTCACGGGCCGGATGCCGCAGGAGATCAGGTGGGGCAGGTTGAAACAATCGGCGCCGGCCGAGAAGCTCAGGTCGAGCTCGCCGTCGAACTCGTTCTGCAGCTTTGCCGCGACGCGGATGCTGATCGGGTGCAGCGCGCGCCCGCTCATATACATCATCTTCTCGTTGGATGGGAAGACATCCTTGTGGTTCACGCTTTCGAGCGTGTTGGTGAGTTTCAGCGAAAATTGGGTCTTCATCTCGGTCGAGGCCTCGCGCAGGTTCTTGATCAGCTTCACCGCGTCGGGGTATTTGAGATCGTGGCCGAACGCCTCGTCCGGCACGTTGGTCTCGAAGCCGAGCACGTCGTTGAGAATGTGCCGCAATTCGGCGGGCCCGAGCAGGGTCGGGTTCAGCTTGATCGTCGTGTGGTAGCCGCGATCCTTCACGAGATACATGCCGATCTTCTCGATCTCGTCGGGCGGGCAGCCGTGCATCGTCGAGAGCGTGATGTTGTTCGACAGACAGTCGGGAATATCGAGGTCGCGGATCGCGGGGTAGAGCTTCGCGATGGCGGCGATCTTCGCTTCCTTTTCCGCGCGGGCGTTGGCCATGCGGTCGAGGAACCGCTGCACGTTCGGCTTTTTGATGCCATCGAGGTTGTATCCGAGGCTCATGTTGAAGATGAAGCCGCGGCCACGCTTCGCGTCACGTCCGAGTTTGTGATTCAGCAGGTGGAGCAGGATCCAGGCGTTGAGATACTCGTCGAACGAGTCGTCGAGCTTCAGTTCCTGCGACCATTCGCAGTTGTAGCCCTCGTCCTGCGCGTCGATGCAGGGCTTGGAGACGTTCAGCTCGTCGAGCGTCTGGATCGTCTTCAGCTCGAGATACCGGCTGCCGCACAGCCACGCGGCGATCAGGTTCTGCGCCATCTGCGTGTGTGGGCCGGCCGCAACGCCGATCGGCGACTCCATCGGCGTGCCGAAGCGGGTCATGGTGAACGGATCGCCCTCGGAGGGCGTGAAAAACAGGCTTTCGTGGATACCGAAGATCTCTTTGCGCTCATCGTATTCGCGCAGGATCCACTCGGCGAGACGCTCGATCGAAACGCGTGCAAACTCTTTCGACATGGAAACAGGGCTCCTTGCCTTGGAATGAAAACTCTCTTCGCCGGCATTCTATCACAGATTTTCCCCCCACGAAGCTTGACGTGCCCACCCCCGCCGATGTTGAATACCCCGGAAATTCGATGGCTCTATGGAATGAAGGGTGGCTCGATGGCTTTTCTCCGTCTGATTGATCGTTCAGCATATATAATGATGGTTGCGATCGCCATCAGTCGCTCCGTCACGGTCGGTGCCTGGATGCTTGCGGTGCTGATAGCCGTGTTGATCGTGCTGCGCAGGCAACGGGGGGCCGAGTTCGCGTGGCTGCCGGACAGGCTTCTTCTCTGCCTGCCTCTCTTCTGGGCGATGGAACGGCTTGGAGATGCCCTGTTGCCCGGCTTGCCGATTGTGCCGGTGTTCGGGGGAATGGTCGTGTTGTCGCTGATCATCCTGGCAGCATCACGATCAAGCGGCCCGAAAGAACGGATAGCGCCCGAGCTCGAATGGGGAATGCTGCTGGCTCTTGCGTTTCAACTTGGGATTTCCCTCATGCTTCGGTATCTGACGGATCTCCATCCGGCGGAGGATTTCCGTGAACTGCTCTGGTTGACAGCCGCCTTTTACGGCGCGGTACCGATAAGCTATGCCGTTTTTTCGATCGGCTCGGAAGCCGGAGCGATCTTTCCCCTGGCAAAATCCCGATAGGCGTTGGTGAGAAGGCCGATCGAGAAGAAGGCCAGCATCGCCACTTCCTCGTCGCCAAAACTGTACTCGGTCAGTCCCGATCCGAGGAACGCCACGATGACGGGAAACGCCGCGTCAGCCATTCCCCGCTCCCAGAGCGGCAGATCGTTTGCGGCAACCATCAAGCACCACTTGCTGATGGCGGCCCAGAACCAGAAAAACGTCACCAGACCGAACATCCCTGTCATCGTCAGGATCTGAAGAAACGTGTTGTGGAGATGCCCGTAAATCCAGTTCTTCTCGCGCTCGGCAGGAGTCACGCGGTCCCGATAATGGGATTTGACATTGTTCATGCCGACGCCGAACACCGGGTGCTTCGTGAGGATGTTCAGGCCGATGCTCCAAATGCGGAGACGAATGTTTTTCAGCCCATCCGGCGTTGCTGCCGAGGTGTCGAACGCGTCCTGCCGATTGCTCATCGAGCGCTGAAGAACCGCGAGACCGCCGATGCTCAGCACGGTGACGCAGAGAACCGCGACAAGAGCCCTGGGGCTGCGTCGAAACATGCTCAACACCCCCAGGACAAGACCGATCACCGCTCCACGGGTGAAGGCCGCGAAAAACCCGAACATCTGCATGACCAGGGCTCCTCCCAGAAGCCACCGGTTTCGGGGGGATTCCTGGGGCATCATCAGCCACCGGAGAGTGATGATGATGAAGATCATCTGGCATTCGGCAAATGTCAGAGGCAGGGAGAAAAAACCCGACGTTCTTTCCCAGGTTCCTTGCAGGAAGAGGGTTTTCAGCGGACCGGCAACCGCAACCAGTGCTCCGGCACCTATGAGGCAGCCGGTGACGATTCTGCGCATGCCGCCGGACAACGCAGCTCCGAAGCTCGTGCTGAAGACCAGGATGAGCAGAAGCTTCCGCATTTCTCCGATGGCTTTGGTGGAATCCGCCGCCTGGGGCAGGGATAACAGGCAGGCGAACGCAAAGCCGAAATAGGCATGCTCGAATCCTGCCCACGGAACGGGCCCGGATGTTCTGAACAAGCTTTGGATTAGCCCCAGAAAAGCGATTCCGAGGCAAATCTGGGAAAGCGAAATGGAGAATCCCGCCGTCAGAGCGTAACCCATGAGGCCAAAAAAGGCGATTCGTTGTCCGGAAGTCGTTTCCACGGTGTCCGATCATATCCTGAACATGACGAACTTGTCCAACGATATCACCGGCGAATAAGGCTTGAACGCAGGTAATGCTGATTGTGTGAAACGTTGAATATTCCGTTCTCGGCTGATAGTATCTACAGACGGGAAAGCACCTGGGTTACGGTGATAGAGACCTCTCATCATGGTGAATGAACGATGAATACATGTGGTTCCTTCAAGCTCGTCCAGATTACGACTGTTCCCATGACACTGGGCTTTTTTACAGGCCATGTCGGGTATATGAAGGAACGCGGAGTCGAAACGGAAGTCATTTCCTCACCGGGGCCGGAACTCGACCGTTTTGCCGGACTCACGGGAATTGCCTGCCATCCGATTCCGATAGATCGTCGCCTGGCACCTGCAAGCGATGTGATTTCCCTCTTCCGGTTATACCGCCTGTTGAAAGAGCTGCGACCGGATATCGTCCATTCTCACACCCCCAAGGCCGGCCTGCTTGGAACGCTCGCAGCCAGGATGGCTGGTGTGAAATGCAGAGTGCTGTCGGTTTTCGGTCTTCCGCAAATGACAAAGTCGGGAGCGATGAAGACCTTGCTCGATATGACGACCCGCTTGTCGTGCAAATGTGCGGACCTCGTTTGGTGTGACAGCCCCTCGATGAGAGAATTCATGATACATCAACATCTTTGTCACGCCGGAAAGGTTGTCGTACTTGGACATGGAAGTGTCGGCGGAGTCGATGCCGCCCGGAAATTCAATCCGGATACGTATGGGGAAGATGTGCGGCGGGAAATACGATGCCGGTACGGCATTCCGGAAGGCGCACCGGTCATCGGATTTGTCGGGAGAGTCGTTTCTGACAAGGGTATGAATGAGTTTGCCCACGTCTGGCGTATCATCAGGGAGGAATTCCCCGAGATGCACCTCCTGCTGGTGGGAATTTTCGAGCCATCTGATCCATTGAAACGCGAGAATGAGGAGATGCTGCGAAATGACCCCCGTGTGCACTTGACGGGATGGTGTCATGATATTCCGCAACATCTGTCGATCCTGGATCTTCTCATCAATCCTTCCTATCGGGAAGGATTTGGGGTGGTTCATCTGGAAGCCGCAGCGATGGGGATTCCGGTGCTGGCTACACAAATTCCAGGTTGCAGAGATTCCGTTCAAGACGGTGTCACGGGCATTCTCGTTCCTCCTCGGGATATTACGGCATTGGAAAATGCCTTGCGTCGTTATGTCGGAGATGCTTCTTTGCGACTTCGACACGGGACAGCCGGAAGAATTCGTGTACAAAACCTTTTCCGTCCTGAATCGATTTCGGAGGCGCTCCTTACGACATACAGACGCCTGCTTGCATGACACATGGGTCCGGGATACTGTGAGGGGTTACGAACCTAACGGTGTTCAGCATGGCATCGCTATCTTGAACGTGACCCTCTGCGCTATCATACGAAACCGTATTGGCCACCTATATCGATCCGTATACACATCTGGGTTTGCTCTTTGTGTGAATGCCTAAATTAGCATCAAAAGCTGAATCGCGAGCCATGCTTCCACTCAATGGCGATCGACCAAATCGTCTGTTGCCAGTGGACTTTCGCACATTTTGATATGAGCCAGTACCGGAAAAGGCCGTTCCTCGGCTACAGTGAAGACGGGACATCACTCTCATCTTCACCGAGGAGGACCGGCCATGTTCAGAATACCCGAGGTTTGGTCTCTTGTACAG
>JAKQOH010000016.1 GCA_029565415.1 Candidatus Rifleibacteriota bacterium
GTCGTGTTCCGCGTGCCGGCCGAAAGCATGGATGCGGCAGTGCTGCGGTTCTTCGATGACACCAACGGTCGCATCACCCTGACGCTGGCAGGAGAGGCCCGGCCCACGGCAGACGTGGCGACGGGCACCCCCGTTTCCGGCAGCGGCCCCGGCCGCCTGTATGACGGGGTCGAGATGCGCGTGGTCGCGATCGAGGATCGAACCGAGCCGCAACTCGAGACGGCCGAGCCGCCGCAGATTCTGCGGGTGCTGACCATCGAACTCACGTCGCGGGTGTCGGCACTGTTCAGGCTCGATCCGCTCACCACGTTCACCTGGCTCGGCCACACCCCGGCCGGACCGGTCGCCATACCCGTTTCACCGCTTACAACACGAATTCCCGGTGGCTGGCGCGAGTCGTTGTTTCTGACGCCCGGTGGAACGAGCCGCGCCATGCTCGCCTTCGCCGTTCCCCAGCCACTGGCCGCAGCCACGCGCGGAACGCTCGCGGCCCGTGCCGGCGATGCCGCCTTCGATCTCGCGCTCGGCGACACGGCGCTGCCCCCCGTTCAGAAGCCTCTCGGGACAGGTACCGGCGACGGGGTGGCGATTCGAATCAACGGCTTCTGGAAAACCGATGAGGGGACTTTTGCCGACGTGACGTTCTCGGATGTGAAAGACGGCGCCGGAACCTCTTTCGAGCACGGGCTCGCCATCCGTACCGGCAACGAGTCGGCGCCGGTCACGGGTGATCTCGCCGAGACGCACCTGTTCGGGTTCGGCCCCACCGTTGTCGTTCCCGACGGTCAGGAAAGGCGTGGCCTGATTGCGCTGGAGCCGGCATCGGAAAACGCCAGACTTGTTTCCGAACCGTTCGGTCTCGACATCCCGATCACGCTCGCGCCGCTTCCGAAAGAACTTTCCTGGATTCTCGCGACCCGACAAGCCATCGTTGGCTCTGGGGATGCAGAGCAAGGGCTCGACGAAACCATTCGTCGCAAGGCCCTCGCGCTTCAGGAAAAGCGTGCGGCCGCCGGCTGGACCAGGCCCGGCCAGGGGAAAGGCGCCATCGTCGGCGTCGGAACGGCTTCCGCGACGTCCCCGATCCCCTCCGCAACTGCCGCTCCGGCCGACGATCGCTCGGCCCTGCCGTCAGCCGGAGCTTTCCATACGTCGTTGACACATCCCGGCGCGGTGCGCTGGAAAGCTCTCCTCGAGCTTGGCGAAGAAAGGTTCATCGAGGAGCTGCGCCGGATCGTCTGCATTCCGCCCAGGGGGCCCTCCCAGAAAGTCCTGTTCGCACCCGAGGCCGTGCTGACGCAGGGCTGGGGCACCCCGGCAGATCTGTGCGCGATGGCTTCAGTCTGGGCAACGAAGCGAAATCTGGCGGCCGTCATCGGCTCGGTTCCCCTCACCGATGCCGGCAGAACCGTGATTGCCTCGATGACCGGCTTCGGCGACCATCTCGAACGCCTTCCCGTCGTCAAGGTTGGAAACCGGCTGCATGCTCTCCCCTTCGACGCGGCAGACCCACGCTATCTCGATCCGACCGACTTCGAGCCGTCCGGGAATTTCACGGACACCCTGGTCAAGCTGACGGTGCGGGTCTTCACACAGCCGGGCGGCGGCAACCAGGCCGCGCAGATCGGTGGAATGGGTGATGCCCTCGGAGGCGGAAGCAGCGACGACGTTCAGGCGTTGACGCTGCTCGACCTCGAGATTTCCGCCCGCACCCTGTCGGCGGACATTGCCGAACTCGTCTTCACGAAGCGCGGCGACGGCAATCTGAAAGCCGTTCTCTGGCTCCCCGACGGCGGCATGCTGTCGGGAACCGATGACCAATCGGTCGACACGCATCAGGCCCGCGTGACCGGCTGTGAGATCACGATCCAACCGGGAGACGACGCATCCGTCCCGCCCCTCGAACTATCATTCGACAATGGTCGGGAAGCGGCGAACACGGTTCTCGCCCTCG
>JAKQOH010000028.1 GCA_029565415.1 Candidatus Rifleibacteriota bacterium
GACGCTGCCCGAACCGCCTGCCGGTTTCGACAGGCTGGATGAAACAGACGCCATCGAGTACGTCGAGGACGAAACCGACCCGAAGGTGATCGAGTCCATCCTCAAAACCGAACAGCGCGGGGGCGTCATCGACGCGCTCAAGGGACGGCTGAAGGAGATCGAGAATGCTCGCAAGTGATCTCGTCGCGTTACTGCGGCTCGACATAGGGGACACCGCCGGGGAGATGCTCGGAGACGAGTATCTCACCCGGTGCGTGACCCGGGCCGTGTATGCGGTGAACAAGGATTTCGGAGCGTCGTTCGCAGTGAACGCTGGGGAGATAACGCCCGACCCGACCGGAGAGCAGCAGGAATACCTTCTTCTGAGGGCGCACATCAACGTCTGCTCTCTCATGCGCTCGATCACCGCGAACAACTTCTCGTTCCAGAGCGGCGACAAGCAGGTGGACAAGACGAAGCAGCCATCGTTCTGGTCGGACCTGCAGGGCGATCTGGAGAAGGATTACAAAGAGCGCGCGAAGAGCGCCGCGTCCGGCAACGACGGCGGCGGTGTCGTGGACGACCCGGACAACGGAATCATGGCCGCGCCCGCCATAAGGCCAGCCATCTACGAACACGGGTATGTGGAGGAGCCGGATGTTGCTCTCAAATAAGGACAAGGCGTTCATCTCGGAATGCACGGCGGAACTCATCACGAGTTCCGAACGCTCGGGCAAGCGGTACGTGCCCGACGCGGCAGCCGAGAAAATCTACGGCACGGACGACGCGCCGTTTGTCCTGGACTGCGAGTTTCCATTCGAGTTCGTATCAACACCCGTTGAAATTCTCACCTCGGAAAAGACCGACGCGGCCATATCCGTGTTGCCCGATCAGGAAATCAACGAGGGCGACCGGATCGAGTTCGAGGGAAAGATGTACCGGGTCGTCACGGTGGAGTCGCTTAATGTGTTCGGCGTGATCAGCCACAAGGTGGTGACGGTTGCGAACCTCTACCCATGAGAGCGGTCAAGTTTGGAGATTGGAAACGGCTGGATGCGGTTCTGAAAAACTGTCTTCCGGCCCGGATGGAAAAAGCGCTCAACCGCGCGGCCACAAAATGCGCGCTGCTTCTGGTTCGGGAGATAAAGAAAGGAATCAAAGCGCAGGCTCCGGGTGGTAAGAAGTTCGCGCCGCTCGCCGAGGCGACCATCGAGAAAAAAGGATCGTCCAAGGCGCTCATCGACACCGGATTCCTGCTCAGTGCGATCACCCAGAAGATTATGGGCGACAAGGCGTTCGTGGGACTCCTGAGGGGCACGCGGAACAAGGACGGAGACGAGATCGTGAACATCGGGGCGATCATGGAATTCGGGGCGACGATTCAGCAACCGAACGGTGTGACAATCGTGATTCCGGCGCGCCCCTTTCTTCATCCCGTGATGGAGAAATACCTGCCGGAGATCAAAGCCATTTTCGCGGAGGAAATCCTTGGCCTCATGCATTAGAGAAGTCGTCGAAGCGCTCATCAAAAAGCTTCAGTCCGATGTCACGCAGCACACGGC
>JAKQOH010000033.1 GCA_029565415.1 Candidatus Rifleibacteriota bacterium
GAAAGTACGTATCCGAAAGGATCGCGAGTTCGAATCTCGCCCTCTCCGCTGTCGTGCTAGACGGAGGGCTCGGGGTCCTCTATTATCCGCAAATCCCCGCGGGCGGGTTGAATTCCTGCCAGAGGACCTGGTTGGTGGTACCAGCCTGTTCCGGAAGTAGTGAAGGACGGGTTCCACACGGCGAAAGCCCGTGAACCCCGCCAGGATCGGAAGATAGCAACGGTAAACGTCAGCTTTCGGGTGATGTGGCAGCGCCTGTCCGGAGCAGAAGGTTCAGGAAATGGGCCATTGATTCAGGCACGAGGGCAGGTGCACGACCTCGTTCATGATCGACGGGAAAACGCGTGAGAATCGCGTTTTCCCGTCTACTTTTCCATCACTGCACCAGAAGCGTGCGTATCGACTGGGACAGCACGTTTGCCTGCGCCATCATGGCGGTTCCCGATTCCGAAACCACGCGGTTCCGGGTAAATTCGACCATTTCAAGCGCCGCATCGACATCTTCGAGACGGGATTCGACGGACGTCAGATCGTTCCTGCATGACGAAAGGCTTTTGACGGCCGATTCGAGCTTGTTCTGCAATGATCCGAGTCTCGAACGCTCCGCCACGAGCCTGTCCATAGCCCTGTCGATTTTTCCCAGGCTTTTCTCGGCACCCCTGACACTGGTCAGATCGAGATTATCCACTCCGAGAGCCGTGGCGGAAAGGTTGGAAATTGAAAACGCAAGACTCTGCTTTTCATCGGCCCCGATCTGGAACTGGGAAGATCGGTCGGTGACCGCGAGCGTGAAGTTCCGTTCGCCGCTTCCGACTGCCGACGTCTGCTGAGCGAGCCCGAATTTCTTGTCGATTCCATGCGTGATGGCGGTTGCATTGAGTGAAACCCTTACCGCGCTGGAGGTGATTCCGCCGCTGTCGAGGATTTCGCTTCCCACGCGGAGCGAGGTGAATGCCAGGCTTCCGTTCACGGCATCGACACGCACCTGGACGTTCGCATTTTCCAGAATATTGTTCTGCGAATTCTGCCAGGTCGAAAAATTCTGCAGATCGGGCGAGGCTTTGTTCGTGATGAGGGCGTAGGACAGCGTGGCGGCGTTGACACCGTCGGAAACGCTGAACCTCACGGAGCCGGCAGCGGTTGCGTACTTGCTGAATCCATAGACCGTGTTTGCCGCTTTTTTCGTGCACTGTGCAAAACCGCTGAATGTTCCTGTGGGAATGCCGATCGCGTTTTGCTCGGGGAAACGGGCGGAGATTTCGATGAGAGAAGAAGTCTCGGTATCGGGCGGATCGTAGGTGATCCGTATTTCGCCGTCGACGACGCTCGATTTCATCCCGTCGATCGACTGCAGCTGGCTGTTGAGATACCTGGACAACCCCTCCATCGACCAGTTTCCCTGATGGGCATGGATGAGTTTGGGGGTGGCCATGCTCCCTACACGGATAGAGAAATCTGAATCGAGAGCCCCTGTCAGAACAAGACCTGTTTCGAGACCTCCGAAACCGGCCACCTGCGCCGGCTGGGAGGAAAACATGACGTCGATTCCCTGCAGCAGGCCGGTTGCGACATCCTCGGATGTCTGACGAGAGGTGACGTTTCCCGATGCATCCGTGGAAGCGAGCTCGACGAGATTGTTTTTCGATTCCCGCGTGATGCTGAATCCCAGCGCATCGATCAGCGCCTGATCGGCGGAAAACGCCACGTCTCCGTTTTCCCCGATCGAGCCCGAAGTTATCTGAAGATATCCCCCCTTGTCCGCAATTCGCG
>JAKQOH010000212.1 GCA_029565415.1 Candidatus Rifleibacteriota bacterium
TCTTTTCGATGGTCGCTTCAGCAAGCGGCGTAAACTTCTTACCACCCGGCGCCTGCGCCTTGATTCCTTTCTTGATCTCGCGCACAAGAAGCAGCGCGCATTTTGTCGCAGCGCGGTTGAGCGCTTTTTCCATCCGGGCCGGAAGACAGTTCTTCAGAACCGAGTCCAGACGCCTCCAGTCTCCATACTTGACCGTTCTCATGGGTACAGCTTCGCAAGCGTCACCACCTTATGGCTAATGACGCCGAACACATTAAGCGTCTCGACAGTAACGACCCGATACATCTTTTCCTCGAATTCGATCCGGTCGCCCTCGTTGATTACTTGATCAGGCAAAACACAGATGACAGCGTCGGTCTTTTCCGAAGTGAGAATTTCAACTGGTGTGGATACGAACTCGAATGGGAACTCACAGTCCAGGACAAACGGCGCGTCGTCCGTGCCGTAGATTTTCTCGGCTGCGGTGTCGGGCACGTAACGCTTGCCCGTGCGCTCGGAACTCGTGATGAGTTCCGCCGTGCATTCCGAGATGAACGCTTTGTCCTTATTTGAGAGCAACATCAGGCTCCTCCACATACCCGTGTTCGTAGATTGCGGGCCTTATTGCTGGCGCGGCCATGATTCCGTTATCCGGGTCGTCAACCACGGTGCCGCCGTCATCGGATGCGGCACCCTTAACCCGACCTTTGTAATCGTCCTCGAGATCGCCTTGAAGGTCCGCCCAGAACGACGGCTGTTTTGTCTTGTCCACTTGCTTGTCGCCGCTCTGGAACGAGAAGTTGTTCGCGGTGATCGAACGCATGAGAGAACAGACATTTATGTGTGCCCTCAGAAGAAGGAATTCCTGCTGTTCACCGGACGGGTCCGGCGTTATTTCCCCGGCGTTCACGGCGAAGGATGCGCCGAAATCCTTATTCACCGCATACACGGCACGGGTCACACACCGGGTGAGATACTCGTCTCCGAGCATCTCACCGGCGGTGTCCCCTATGTCGAGCCGCAGAAGTGTTACGAGATCACTTGCGAGCATCCCCGATCTCCTTCAGGCGTTCCTTGAGTGCTTTGATGACGCTGCCGCGCTGTTCGGTCTGGAGAATGGTCTGGATGACTTTCGGGTCGGTCGCATCTTCGACAAACTCGATGGCGTCCGCTTCATCCAGTTTCTGGTAGTCCGCGGGCGGCGCGGGCAGTTTCGGCGCGGGAGCTTTCGCGGCTTCCTCGTCCGTGACGACCATGATGCGGCCCGCGTCGATCTGCTTCTTAATATCGGGCGTTATCTCCGGCACACCCGCGACCGCGTTGCCCTGAAGACGCAGTTTCGCGGCGGGGATGTGCAGGATGCCCGGTGTGAGATTTCTGATCTTGATCATGCGTTCCTCCTCCGCTTACGGCTGAATGACGACCTTGGAGACGATGTCCGGGCGCGTGACGCCCATGCCGAGTTCGCTCCAGATGAGCCAGCCGGTTTTGAATTTCAGTTTCTTGTCGATTGCTTCCGCCGTGAGAGGCTCGCGGACGGGCATCTTGCCGATTTCCTCGTCGGGGATGAGAAGAATTTCGTTCACATCAGCCGCAGAGGTA
>JAKQOH010000052.1 GCA_029565415.1 Candidatus Rifleibacteriota bacterium
GGTCTTCATTGATTACCCATTTGGGCATGTCGCAACCTCCTGTTCCTTTCCAATGATCCAGGGTGTTTCCCAGTACCGGTCCAGCACGAGGAGCGGCTGGCCGTCATACTCAACAAGATTCGTGGGGGCCTCGTCGGAGGACGCCCCCGCCGTGTGCGGCAGCAGCCGGAGAAGGGCCGGCGCCGCCACGGAAAAAGCGATCGGTATCCGCATCGTCTCGGCGAACGTCCGGACTTTCGCAAGACCGGCCTCGAACAGCTCGGGCGTCGTTTCATTGATCAGATGCGGGTTGGCCACGATATGGGTCACCTCGAGCGAGGACAGCTCACAGAGCAGCTCGAAGCTTTTGCGCATCTGGTCGGGATTGAGAAACCCGGGTCGATACGGATTGATCACGAAATACGTCTGGGCCTTGCGGGCCGCCGCCTGCTGCGCAAGCCGCCCGAGCACCCGCAGACCGAGCTCCCCCCCACCCACGTCACAGACGACCGCGGTGTCGTGGCGGGCGAGAATGCCGAACGCGGCCCCCGGAAGGGCCGGCATGTCGTTCGCGGTCACCTGCGCATCGGGGGCGATCAGCTTCACGCCTTCGCGCTCGAGAGCGTCACGCAGGTGTCGAACGCGGAAAAACGGGTTGACGATATCCAGGTCGAGCAGATGGGAAAGGCCGGGGCCGAGCTGGCGTGCCCGCCGGATCGCGAGATTCAGCGCAAGCTCGGTCTTCCCGGCTCCCAGTCCGCCGATCAGGAACGTGACCTGGGTTTCATCGACCGGCATCGTCATGTGCAAACGACCTTCAGCGGCCGATGTTGCTCAGAAGCTCCTGGAACTTGTCGAAATGCGGCACGTCCACGCGCTCGATCATCTCGTGCATCACCAGTTCCATCGTGGTCACGATAGCCCCGGCGCGGCGCATCTTTTCGAGCGAAACCTTCCAGTCGACCTTCCGGCGGGAGCTGGTCGCGTCGAGAACGACATGGACCCGGAAGCCGCGGGTGAGCGCATCGAGTACGGTCTGGCAGACCGAGACATGCGTTTCCATGCCGACCACCACGAGGGTGTTCGTGTTCATCGCTTCGAGGCGCAGCGTCAGATCCTCGCTGCCGAAGGCGCTATAGCGGCTGCGCTTGATCGGTTCGAGGCGCGGCATCTGCTTCTTGATCTCTTCGATCGTGCTGCCGAACGTCTGGGGGGCCAGTTCGGTGAGGAGGATGGGCAGGCCGATCACGCCGGCATAGGAAACGAGGGTCTTGATGTTGTTGATCATCGGTTCCTTGCGGTAGATGGGCTTGATGCACTTTTTCTGCACATCGCAAATGAGAAGGACGGCGCCTTCGCGGGTCAGGATATCGGGGTGTCTCATGAGTGAGTGTCTCCTCGCCGTTAGATGGTCAGAGAGTAATCTTTACCGAAATTGTTGTCCCAGAGCTGGTCCACGCCTTCCGGGCGGTACCGCGAAAGCTGGAAACAGTAGCGGACCTCGGCGCCCTTCGGAGCCCAGATCAGTCCGCGAAACCTGCGGGGAACCGGCAGGCGGCGCACCACGAGCAGCCGGCCGTTCTGATACAGCCGGTCCTTCGCGCGATAGGGCGCGCTGCTGACGGAAAACTCGCTGCCCCACTCGATGCCGTCGGCTTCCAGATCGGTGTCCTGCGCATACGCCCAGTCGCCGATGCTCCAGTGCAGCCTCACGTTCACCAGTTCGCCCGCATAGTCGAGATACTCGACCTCGTGCGGCTGGACCAGTTGTGCGAACATGCTGCTGACGCGCTCTTCCCCGTTCGTATAGAACGTCTGGAAAAAATAGTGAAAAAGATATCTATCCTGGCCGTCCAGGTGCGTGGGCAGGCGGACGATCCAGGTGCGACGCAGGGGGGAGGTGCCCCATTCGGGCATCATCACGAAGCTCTGGGTGCGGCTCCAGTCGGCGGGAAGATTGGCCGGCCCGAGCGCCATGTTGAACGTGACCTTTTCGATCCCGTCCTCCTGGTCGAGCCACTCCTTCCGGAGATAGGTGTACCCCTCGAACGGGCGGGTGGCGGGAACCTCGACGGTCACGCCGGGATCGCCGGCGTCTGCGTCGGGAAACAGCTCCTGGCCGCGGTTCTGTTTGGGGGTGGAAACGCCCATCGCGCACTCCTCCTTGGAATGAACGTGGGAAAGTATAACACAAAACCGAACCCGCAACCGATCTTTTTGCGGCTCAGCGTTTCAGGGTGCTCTTGGCGGCGGTGATGTCGCGGATCATCGCCTCCGCATCCTTCGCCAGTTTTTCCCCCGGCGGGGCGAGCTGGAGCACCTTGTTGAACGACTCGATCGCCCGGTCGAACGCATCATACTGGCCGCCGAGCCCCTTGTCCGTCATCGCCAGACCCAGATGATAGTGATACATCGGCTCGTCAGGGTTGCGGCTGATCGCGGTGTTGAACTTCTCGATCGCGGCATCGACCTGCCCCTTCTTGTACAACTCATACCCTTCGGCATGCACGGCATCGGCCGGACTGGCCGCCGAGGCGACGGTTCCGGCAGGGGCGTTGGCCGAGGCGGCGACGATCGCGGCGGAAGCGGCGGCGGCTTCGGCGGCGGCGGCCTGACGCGCGGCCTCGCGGGCCTCTTCGGCACGCTTGATGGCCTCTCGTCGGGCTTCTTCCTCCTGGCGCCGCTTGTCGATCTCGTTCCAGACCACCTGGAGACGTTCTCCGAAGGGGGTTTCGGTCTCGCGCAGCGGCTCGAGCAGTTTGAACGCCTCGTCGACCGAGCCGTTGTAGAACTGGATCATACCGTAATAATAGACCGCCTCGGTATCGCTGGCGTTCGCCCGACATTTCGGCTCGTAGAACTCGAGCCCCTCTTTCAGCAGCCCCCGGTCGTCCTGTTCTACGACCGTCCGGTCGCGGCCGGCAAGCTCGAAATACGTGTCGAGCGCCTTCGCCAGCCCCGCGACCGACCGCGCCTCGAAAACGGCCGCGAGCGGCCCCTCCTCTTTGGCGAACGCGTCGAGGCCCGCGGCGAGACTGGCCTGCCCTCCGCCCAACGCGGGTTCGATCGCCACCTCGACATCCTCGAACGCCGCCACGGTGGCCGAAGGAACGCCAGGAGCCCGCACCTTCTGCTCCGGCACCACCAGTCCGAACGGCCGCAGTCGCGTGCCCGACCCGAGCAGCGTCAGGGCCTCGTGCATCACCAGATCTGTCTCTTTCTTCGTGACCCGCGGCTTGTCCGGCCCGAACAGCTTGTCCAGGGCGACGACCCGCGCATGGGAAGGCATGATCTTCTTCGCCTGGGAAAGCATCTGCCGGGCCTTGAACATGTTCTTCTGATCCGCGTAGATCTGCGCCAGCCAGATCAGCGCCTCGAAGTTCTCGGGCTCGAGCAGCAGCACGTTCTCGAACTCGAGCGCGGCGCCGGAAAGATCGCGCTTCAGATAGCACGCCTGACCCCGCTGCAGGAACTCCCGGATATCATCCGCCTCCTGCGCGTCCAGGACGGGGAGCGCCGCCATCCCGACCGCCCCGATCACCAGCCCCACCGCCACCAGCCTTCCGCAGCGCTTCGCGAACGCCCTCATCAGAACGACACCTCGCTGCCGAGCACCGCCATCCGGATCTGCACCCGCGCGTTCGTCGGGATGACATGGAGCTGGTCATCGGTGTAGTTGATGCCGCCCGTCGCGATCATCTCGAGATACCCGTCCCCGTCGAGATCGGCAAATGTCAGCGGCGCTATAGATTTACCGATATATTTCGGATACCCCGGCAGCGGGTTCCCGTCACGGCTCAGGGCCATGACGTAGCCGGCCTGTTTGCCGACCCCTTCGGGGTTCCAGGCGGTGAACACGACGTCCAGCCGGCCGTCCCCGTCGATATCGATGATCTGGGGGGTGTGGTAGATCGAATGTTTCGTCTTGAACGGCCAGCCGGTGAGCGGCTTGCCTTCGCGATCGCACACCATGACGACACCGTCGGCCTGGCCGATGACGAACTCGTCGCGCCCGTCACCGTTCAGGTCGGCCAGCCTCGGAGCCGAGTGCGACGCGTCGGAGAGGGCAAACTGGGTCTTGACCGTGCCGTTTCTGTCCCAGATGATGAACTTCTTCTCGGGCGTCGTCGTGAAGATCTCCTTGATGCCGTCGCCGTTCGTGTCGCCGGCTCCGGCCTCGAACGGCCAGGTGAGATTCGGCACGGTCGCCTGGGGCCACCCGTGCTCCGGGGTTCCCCGGATGTTCAACACCGTGACCTTGCCGTTGTCGTCCTTCGCGACGACCTCTTTCACTCCGTTCCCGTCGATGTCGGCCGCCGTCACCCGCGACGAAACCGACGTCGAGAGCGGCACTTCCCAGACCACCCGGCCCTCCTTGTCGATCCGGCTCACGGTGCCCGCTTTCGAGCCGATGAACACCGCCATCTCCCCCGTCCCGTCGACGTCCGCGACTTCCGGCGCGGAAAGACGGATCGTGCCGCGGGTGTCGACCACCCATTTCTGGACGCCCTGGCGGTTCATGCAGTAGACCTTGCCGTTCAGGGAGCTGGCGATGATCTCGGAATCCCCGTCCCGGTCGAGATCGGCCACCGACACGTCGGAGAGGATCGGCGCCCCCGTCTGTTTCGGCCAGTTCGGGGGGCGGATGATCTCCTTGCCGTTCGCCGAGAAGAGATGGATCTTCCCGTCCGTGGCGCCGAAGATCAGATCTCGCTTCCCGTCATTGTCCATGTCCTCGATCACGCGCGTCTGGCCATAGATATCGCCAGATACTTTTGCTGAGAAGCCGCGGAACTGCGGACCGTCGTCGCCGGCCTGCGCCATCGTCACGCAGGTCATCGCGGCCAGGCTGCCCAGCACAAGCCCGCGCAGCCAGTTCCGGAACCCGCCGTCCCTCGTTCGCGCTGTCATTCCGTCCATTTCGGCTCCTCCCCGTTGCGGTGCGCGCCCTCAGTATCGGGCGAACTGCCTGATGACCTTGACCAGGGTCTCGACCCGGGCCCGGATCCCGCCTTCGGACACTTCCCCGACGACCACGACCTTCCAGACGTCGTAGGTGCCGGTGACCGTCTGGCGCTGCACATACGGCACCGCCGTCATGATCTTGCTGCTGCCCGGCATCGTGTAGGGCTGGACCGACTCGACCCGGTACATCCCGTCGCCGAACTCGACGTTGTATTCCTTGTCGGTGCGCTCTTTGCTGAATTTTCCCGGGTAGGTGAGGTTGTGGTTGCCGAGCCGGTACTGGTTCAGGATGTTGATCATGACCTTCTCGACGCCGGCCTGGGCGAGGTTCCGGGCACGGATGCGGCCGGCCTCCTGGACGATCGCGCTCGTCGAAAGCCGCGAAACGGCCCAGTAGGAGATGCCGAAGATGCCGAGAATCAGCAGCAGGATGAAGGAGTAGAAGGCGATGAAGCCGCGGCGGGCGCCTGTGGATCGCGTCATGACTCGTCCCTCTCCTTCACGCAGACGAGGTCGGTGTCGAGATGCACCGCAAACGCCAGCTCCTCGACCAGCTTCGGGTTCATGTCGTCGGCGATCCGCATCGTGACGGCGATCTCGTTGATGTCGGCGGGATTGCGCCGGAAATGCAGGTCGCTGACCCGGTCCGAGATCACGACCCGCGACCGCGAGCCGTTCTGATCCGTCGTTTCGCGCATCAGGGCGTCTTTCTCGAGGAACAGCCGCACCTGGACCTTCTCGCCGGGCCGCGTGTAGCTGGTGTGGAAGAAGACGAGCTCCTCGCCCCCGTTCGCCGGCTCCTTGTCCGTCTCGACCACCTCGATGACGTTCGGGAACAGGTCGCCGATCCGCTCGCCCTGGAACCAGAGGTTGCCCAGCGTGTCGGTCTGAACGACGGGATTGATGCGCTTGATGTCGGTGAACACCTGCTTCATGGCGAGCTGGAGCTTCTGGTTGAACTCCATGCGCTCCTGGCCCCATTTCCAGGTGGCCAGATTGCTCCGGAACACGGCGATCAGAACCAGTCCGATCAGCACCACGATCACGGCCGAGATCGACAACTCGACGAGGGTGAAGCCTCGCCGAGACCGGGACCCATTGAATATTACATCATACATATTCGTGACGTCCCTCAAAACTTCGCCGAGGTCTTCAGATCGTAGCTGTTCGTGTTCGCGCGGTAGGTGACGAGGCGCGTCTGACGCGGGAAGTTGTTCTCGACCCACCGGATGATCACGCTGATCTGGATCAGGTTGGTCTCCTTGTCCCCCGTGCCGATGACGGTGTGGCCCGGCGCCTCTTCGATGATCAGCGTTCCGGAAGCCTTGTATTTCTGCGTGAAGAAGGCCGGCAGCGCGAACTGGGGATGGTCGGGATCGGGGAAATCGAGCGTCAGCGGGATGTTCCCCCAGAGGAACGCGTCGCTTTTCGCCCGATCGAGGATGTTCTGGGCCGCGATCGTCGCCGAGAGCAGCACCCCGCCCTTTTCGACGGTGCGCGATCCGGTCAGGAACAGCGACAGGACAGGCACGACGCCGGCCCCGATGATCAGCATCGCGAGCAGGACCTCGATGATCGTGAACCCTCTCTCGTTCGGTTCTCTCATATTCGGTTCGTCCGTGGGAGGCAGTTGCGGCTCATCGGCCCAGGCCGCGGCGTTTCCGGTCTTCGACTTCCGGTGAAACGTACTCCGCCTCGTGTTTCTGGAAATTTTCGAGGTATTCGATGCCCGCCTTCGCATTGTCCGCGGCGGGCGTGCCGGGATACTTCTCGACGATGCGCCGGAACACCTCCAGCGCCCGCTGGTTCGACTTGTTCCGAAAGTAGATCTCGGCCAGGCAGTATTCGGCCACGCTCGCATCCTGCGGATCGGCGCTCTCGTTCAGGAGCTGTTCGAAGATCCGGGAAGCCTCGGCGTAGTCCTGCTTTTCGAGGAGTTCGATGCCCTTCTCGTAGCGCCGTTCGAACTCGCGTCGCATGGCGGGATTCATCGCGTTCCGTCGTCCCGTCCCTGTGCCGGGAAGGATGCCGCCGGCCCCGGAGGCCGTGCCGTTCTGCCCGGCTCCCGCTGCCGTCACGGCGGCGCCGGAAGCGATCCGGGCGACATCGGAAGCCGCGCCCGCCGTTTCCCTGCCGGGATCCCCCGTTTCGGTGCCATTCGCGGTCTTCTTGCCGCAGCCGGCCGTCACCAGGGCGGCCAGCAGCAGGGCGAGCCCGACGGCGCGCGTCGCGCAGGCAACGGAGGATCCGGCGGCAATGCGCAAGACGGGCTCCTCAGCAGAGGTGCGTGGAGATCGCCTTCGCGATCCCGTCCACCAGATGCTTGATCTCGCGCTCGTCGGGGCCTTCGGCCATGACGCGGACGAGATTCTCGGTTCCCGAGGGGCGAACCAGCACGCGGCCGCGGCCGGCGAGCTTTTTCTCGGAGTGGCGGATTTCGTCCTGGATCTGTGGGAACGCGTCGAAGTTCTTGCTCTTGACGCGGATGTTCACGAGCACCTGGGGCAGTTTGCTCATGACCTCGCTCAGCTCTTTCAGCGTCGCCCCCGTGTCCCGGATGATTTTGAGGATGAAGCAGGCGGTCAGCAGGCCATCGCCGGTCGTCGCATAGTCGGAGAGGATGATGTGGCCGGACTGTTCGCCGCCCACGATCGACTGGGACCGCTTCATCTCCTCGAGGACGAACCGGTCACCGACCTTCGTCTTGAGCACCTTGATGTCGAGAGTCTTCATGGCCAGATCGAGGCCGAGGTTGCTCATGACGGTCGTGACGAGCGTGTTGCCGGGCAGGCGGTCCTGCTGTTTGAGATACCTGGCGGCGATCGCGAGGATGTAGTCCCCATCGATGATGTCGCCGTGGCTCGTCACGGCGATCACCCGGTCGGCATCCCCGTCGAAGGCGAAGCCGGCATCGAAATGCTCGCGTTTCATCATCTCGACGAGATTCTGGATATGCGTCGAGCCGCACGAGGCATTGATATTGCGGCCGTCGGGGTTGTTGCCGATGGCATCGATGCTGAAGCCCAGATCGGTGAAGAATTTTCCGGCCCACGGGGCGAGCGCCCCGTTCGACAGATCGAGCGCCACCTTGAGACGCCGGCTGCTCTGCGTCTCGCCAAGCACCTTCGCGAGATGCGACAGCCAGAACTGGACCGGCGCGGTGTCGGTGGTGATCCGGCCCAACTCGGCTCCGATCGGAAGCGCGAGAGCCGTCGAGGCTGCGACATCCTTCTCGATGGCATCTTCTATAGCATCAGGAATTTTATATCCGTCGGCGCCGAAGATCTTGATGCCGTTGTCCTGGAACGGGTTGTGGGAGGCGCTGATGACGATGCCGCCCAATCCCTGCATCTCGCGGGTGATGTAGGCGACGGCCGGGGTCGGCACGACGCCGAGCAGGCGGGCCTCGGCGCCCATCGAGGCGATGCCGGCCGCAACCGCGTGTTCAAGCATGTCGCCGGAAAGCCGCGTGTCTTTTCCCACGAAGATCGGCCGGTCGTGTTTCTTGTGGTTGAGCAGCAGATGGCGGGTGCCATACTGGGCAAGCCGGAACGCCATGTCCGCCGTCAGCGGATACTGGTTTGCCACTCCCCGAACCCCGTCCGTACCGAACAATCGTGTCATAGAAGCCCTCCGGGCAAGGAATATGGGTCGATTATACCACACCCGCCCGCCCCCCGACGAATCCCCAGCCGACGAGTTGAAATCAGAAGGTTTCGGGTATATAATACCCGTGTCCGAGGGAAGCCCGGGTCCATCCGGTCCGGGTTTTCCCTTTTTTGTGTTATCCGGCAAACGGAGACACGACACCGACAGCCACCGCTGAATTCAGGGAAAGGGCCACGCACACGACATGTTCCGCTGGTTGCTGCAATCGACCCATGACTCCATCGTCGGCCTGATGTCGCATCTGACCGGCTGGCTCAGCTTCAACGGCGAGATCGAATCGCTGGTCGATGCGGTGAATCACAAACTCGACGAACCGCCCACCCGGCTGAACATCCGCCATCTCTCCCATCCCGGCGGCTTCATCCGGGACTTCGGCAAGCGTCGTCTCAGCATCGCAGGCGCCTACATCAAGATCGCCCGCGACCTGTCGCCGAACTCGGCGGAAGAGCGCCTGACGGCCCTCTCGATGCTGGTCGACCAGTCCCTGCACGCGAAAACGATCAACATGCCGCTGAACACGGCGCGCATCCAGATCGATCTGATGAAGGAAGTCGTCAAATCCCGCAGCAACCGCCGCCGGCAGATGGAAGCCATGGCCGATTTCGGCCTGGTCTCGTTCGGCCAGGAAGCCGTCGTCCGCCGGTTCCTCAACAAACTCCACCTCGTCGAGGTCCCGGAAGAGGAGCGGCCGCTGCGCGAGCTCGACATGGGCTGGGATGACCACGTCCACGATTTCCTCTCGGAAGGCCGCAAAACCCCGACGCAGGTGCTGCTTGACGCGTTCGTGAAGGGCATTTCCCGGCTGACCCTGGTCTACTCGAACCTCGACGAGCGCCGCATGATCCACGAGGCGATCACCGCCGGCAATCTGCTCGGCATCAAGGTCAGCATCGGCATCGAGTTCAGCGTCGGCCGCAGCGGGGCCCGGCGGCATTACATGTATGTCCCGCCCGAAACCGCGGACAGCAAGCAGTTTTTCGCCTTTTTCGACGAGCGCCGCATCGTCTTCGCCCCGTTTCTGACGGGCCTGCGGACGAACGCGACCAGCCGCCACAAGACGATGGTCGCGGCCGTCGAACGGTTCAACACCCTCCAGCGACCACGTCTCAACTCGGGCTGGGAACCCGACAGTCCCTGCTGGTTCCCCCCGCTCACCCTCGAAGAACTCGACCGGATCGTCGCCTGCGGCCAGATTTCGCGCGTGCACATCGGGGAGCTGCTGTTCCAGAAGTTCCGCGATATCCTCCAGCGTCGCGTGCTCCAGCTCAAGGCCCAGGTTCTCGCCGCCCGGGACCGGCTCACCCGCGGCATCTACAGCGAGTGGGAGTTCAAGAACATCACCTCGCAGTACGAGAGCGTGCGCGAGCAGTACGAGACGATGACCCCCGAGAGCCTCCGGTCAGCCTACATGGAGGGCCGCGACGTCGTCGATTACGACAGTGAGTTCGCCGAGGAGGAGCCGATCCTCGACACCCTGATGAGCCAGGGCGGCCGCATCGTGATGATCCACCCGCTCGAGATCGGCCTGAAAGACTCGATGCTGCATCTGCTCAGGCACTCCGGGCGGATCACCCACATCGAAACCCTGAACCTGCGCGACAGCTCCGCCCGCAATCCCAACGACCTGATCGTCTTCAACAAGTTCATCTACCTGCTGAACAACGGCACCGAGGCCGATGTCCTCCATTTCCTCGAGCAGCACGGCATCACGGGCGGCGAGCTGGTCAAGAACACCCTCGAAATCACCCAGAAAAGGCCTCTGGTGCCCGTCTGCGGCAGCGACTCGACCGGGCGGGACCCGACGATCCCGGGCATGGGCTTCATCAAGGTCAACAATATCCCGGAATCCGTCCGCCCCGAGTTTCTCGAGTCGCATTACAAGGTGCCCCGCCCGATCGCCGATCTGGTCATCCGGGAAGGGAAAAAGGACGAAAGCCCCGACACGCCGATCGGAAGCGCCTCGGATGTCGTCTGCATGGGCAAGATCGGCAAGCCGTTTCGGAACCTCGTCGGCGACGAGGAGACGCTTTCCCTGGTGCCGCCGGGCGAGTTCTGGGCCTACCTGAATCCCGGCCTGAAGTTCCTGTGGCGGATCGCCGTCGGGTTCGTCGTCGCCTTCTCGTTCATGAACTTCCAGTACGGCCAGCTGCTCGGCGTGTTGTTCGCCGCCCTCTGGTTCGTCATCACCGGCTCCAGGAACATGCTGGTCGATCTGCTGGCCAGCTCCGGCATCGCCATCCGGAACTGGAGCCTGCGGAACGTCAACTTCGACAACATCTCCCAGTCCCTGTTCTGGACCGGCTTCAGCGTCCCGATCCTCGGCCTGATCAAGATCGCCTTCGACGACTCCTGGCCTCTTGAAAAGGCCGGCTTTCTCTTCGAGGGCGCGAAATTCTTCTTCCTTTGTATATCAAATGGTATCTATATCAGCACGCATAACCGGCTGCGCAACTTCGACCGGCGCGTGATCCGGGCGAACTTCTTCCGGACCGTTCTCGCCTGGCCGTTCGCCACGGTGTTCGCCCCGTTCGGCAACCTGATCGGCGTCCCCAGCATCGTCCAGGCAAAGTTCTGGTCCGATGTCGTCGGCGGCGTCATCGAAGGGTCGGGGAAATACCGCCAGCGCGTCGTCATCCGCATCCGCGACCTGGGCGAGCTCCTGCCCCGCCTCTCGGCGGCCGACCGGGACATCCGGCTCACGGCAATGCTCGATATCCTGTATATCTGGGCCCGTCAGCCCCGCGGCCACACCTGCCTCGCCAAGCTGCTGCATGACACGCCGACGCTGCTGGAGCGGATGCGCCTCAGGCGCGCCCGCCACACCCCGGAAGAGACGCAGCAACGGAAAGCCGAAGCCAGGAAGCATCTCGATCGCCTGCTGGAGCTGTTCGGCGATCCGGGCTGTCTGAATCTGCTGTCGGAGTTCGTCCTGAAAAACTATCAGGAGCGCGAGGCCATTCTGCTCACCGAGCTGATCGGCTCCCAGACCGAGCCATTCCTGGCCTGGCTCAAGGAGATCCGCCAGACAAGCGGCGACTGAGCCGTCAGAAGATGTGGTTCAGCGACCACTCCCATCGCCGGTACCGCCGGTCGCCGCCGGCAGCCGCCTCGATCCTGCGCCAGTCCGAATAATCGGTGACGATGTCCACCCGCGGAGCGAGCCTGTAGCGCAACGATGCATAGGTTCCCTGCATGTTGAGCCGCTTTTCATAAGGGACGAAGCTGCCCGGCACGGCGTCGGCACCGGTCTGGAAATACTGGGTGATCACCTGGAACCGGCCGACACGCTTCATCTTCCCGAGCAGCAGCGTCACGTTCCAGGCATCGCCGCCCCGGTGCAGCGGGCCCGGGGCATCGGCCAGCAGATTCCTCGCCCAGTCGAACGTCACCCGCACCTGGGAAGGCCACTCGGCCGCGACATAGGCATTCATGATGCGGTAGCCCGGCGCCGAGGTCCGCACCCAGCCGTTCGTGTCGATCCCGTACTGGAACCGGTCGAGACGCCACTCGAGCTGGGTGTTCCCCCGCTTCGGCCTGCCCATCGCCCCAAGCACGTACAGCCGGTCTCCCCGGAACCGCTGATCACGATGGATTTCGAACGCACCGCCATGGAGAACCGCCGCTGCTCCGAGTCGGCTCACCGGATGCTCGACCCAGAGGCCGTCCCAATAGATGTCGTTGTCCCACAGCATCTCGCTCTTGAACTTCAGAAACGGCACCTGCGTGCGGCCGATGCGGACCAGGGTCTTCGAAGGCGACGTCCACTGGGCATACAGATTCACGAACGAGAAATCCCGGACGGTCAGGATATGGTTCCCTTCCCGCGCCAGGGTCTTGAGGGAGGAGGAGAGATGGCTGCTGTCGAGCGTCGACAGCGACACCAGCCAGTTCCAGTCGCCGTCTTTCCCGAGGGCATTCAACCGGACCCGTTCCGCAAAGCACCGCCGCTCCGACTCGGCCCCGTTGTCCGCTTCCGTCAAGGTTTTCGCCATGAACCGATGGGAAAGATCCCCGGTCAGATACGTCATGCCATCGGCGTTCCGTGCCGTTTCAGCAAAAGCCGCCCCGCCGCCGGACAACACCAGGGCGGCGCACACGATCATCCCCCTCAACCACCAGTTCCCGATATTCGCCGTCATCTTTCCCATCCTTGTTTGCGCAATGTTGCTGGTGTCCCGAAACGAGGCACACCGACACCCACATGCTACTATACACAATCTAAGACAATTTTATCAACACTCTTTTTTCCCGAAAGAAATGTCGGGTTTTCCGGCTGTACGGAAAACCCGACATCGAGTCGTGCAAAGCCGTTCCGGCTCCGCAGAAGGGAACGGCTTACTTCGCTCCCACCGCCGCGGCGCCGGCTTCGAGAACCGGTTTGGCGAGCGGGGAGTTGAGGATCTGGAGGCCGAACACCATCCCGAAGATGCCGACGGTCTCGATGATGCCGAGGGCGATGATCAGCAGACCGAAGCCCTTGCCGCCGTTCTCGACCATGCACCGGACGCCGGCCGCGCCGATCAGGCCCTGATACCAGGCGGAGAACAGTTCGATGAGGCCCGTGCCGAGCGCGACACCCAGACACAGCAGGGCGTTTGCGGGGTTCCCGGCGACCTTGATCATGGTCAGCATGACGATCATCGCATACAGCGTCTGGCTGATGGGAGCCGCCACCATGATGATGTACTGGAACGACAGATTCTTGCCCGCTTTTCCTTCACTCGCCCAGGCACCGGCAGCGGAGGTACCCGCGGCCACGATGCCGAGACAGCTTCCGATGCCGCCAAGGCCGAGAACGAGACCACACGCAAACAAGCCAAGCAATTCGATCATGATGTCAGCTCCTTACTTTTTGCCAAACGGGTCGTATCCACGGCCCGTCCATTCCATACCGAGATGATTCGAGAACTCGAGCAGGTTCAACCGAACCCCGTGAGCGAAGATCGCCACCAGTCCGAGCGCGAAGTTCAGCAGATGCGCCGCGATCAGGATGAAAATGACGATCAGCAGGGGAAGCGGCCGCACCATTTCGTTGAAACTCGCCGCCAGGACGCCGCCCGCGAGGCCGACGGCCCAGAGGCGGATATAGCTGATGATATCCCCGAGGAAGCTGGCCGCGTTCAGGGCGACCGCGCCGAGCCCCTTCCCGACCGCCGCGAACAGGTTCCACGAGAAGTCGGTGAACAGGATGATCATGAACAGCGAGACGCCGAACAGCGGCAGCATCCAGACCGGAGCGGGGCTCTCGTTCACGAGCACCTCGACCAGCGCCCACATCGCCCAGATGAACAGCACCCAGCCGACCTCCGCGATCGTCGCCAGATTCACCGGTGCGCGGCGGATCTTCCAGATGTGGGCGATCGTCAGATGGACCGCGCCGATGAGGAAGCACAGTTTTTTCAGGAACAGCTCGTTCGTCGGAATCAGCGACTCCTTCAGCAGCGGCGCGCCGAACCAGGCGTTCGTGAGAATGCCCCAGCCGGCCACACCGGCGAACAGGATCGTGAACAAGGTCAGGATCTGGTCGGGCACGCCGCGCGAGATCAGCGGGCGGCGGGCGGCGAGCAGCGCCACAAAGGCGACGATGCCATATCCCGCATCCGCCACGAGCATGGCGGTGAAGATGACGAGGAAGGGCAGGAAG